>JAEUMA010000556.1 GCA_016793565.1 Rhizobiaceae bacterium | reverse complement strand
CGATCAACGCGCCCGTGCACGGCCTGATGCCGACCGCGACTACGGCCGCCCAGGCGCTTTTCCAGTTGAAGCGATCGCCGGTGAGAAGCGCCGGATCGGGAAGATGGGCGTGGCCGCACACTTCGCAGGCTTCCATGGACGAAGCCTTTCCTGGGAGCGTGCCGTCGGTCGCGGAAAAACCCTTCAGCCTGGAGTGGCCGCAGCTGGCGTCGTGGACGTGAACTTCTTCGCCGAACAGGGATGCGCTGGCCGAGGAGAGGCTGCGGGCCGGCGATCTGCCCAGCATGCTTCTGAGGCGCGGCGCCGCCTTGCTCCACAGCAGCCACGCGCCGAAGGCCGTGATGCCGGCATAGCTGGCGATCTCCAGGAACCAGGTCGCGTCGGTCATAGACAAGGCCGTGCCCCGCAGCAGCAGGTAGGCCAGACCCATGATCACGATCGCCGAGATCGCCTGCAGGAACGCCGAGAGAAAGGACAGCACCACGCCGCGCCGCAGGGCGACCTCGTTGGCCAACATGTAGGACGAGATCACCGCCTTGCCATGGCCGGGGCCGGCGGCGTGGAAGACGCCGTAGGCAAGCGAGAGGCCGACAAGGAGCCAGACGCCGTCGCCGCCGTCGCGCATGGCCTTCAGCGAGGTCGTGAGCGAGCGGTAGAATTGCTGCTGATGGAGGTTGATCCAGTTCAGCCAATGCGCGAACAGCCCGGTGGAGGGCACCATCGCCTCGTTCGTGCCGATGCCGAGCGAGCTCTGGGCGTAGGCCTGGCCGGCAATATGAAGGGCGAACAGCACGACCGCCGTCGCGACTCCCAGGCGAAGGACAGCTCCGCGCATCGGCCTCAACCCTTGGCCGGGCAGTTCAGTTCGAGGCGCGTGGCGAAGATCTTGCTCATGTCCGTGCCGGTCGGATCGTTGAAAAAGGCGTCTGTCAGCTTGCTCTGGTTCTGCGCTATCGCGTCGTCGGGGTCGGGACGGATCACAGTACGCGTGCAGTTCGCAGGAAGCGTGTCGACAGCCATGTTGGCATCCTCGACGAAGTCGATGGCGGTGTAGAAGGTCGGGTCGTAGACACCGAAATCCACCTTGCCTGCCAGCTTCAGCTTGGTCTTGGGCGTCGACTCGAACAGGATGATGAGCTGGTTGTCCTCGAAATTCGCCATCAGATGCGGTGGCGGCTGCATGGCCACGTCCTTACCGTCGACCGTCACGAGCTGGAAATAGTCGAACTCGGCCAGCGATTCGAACACGGTGTTGGCGACGTCCTGCAACTCGTCGCCGTCCAGCTTCAGGTCGGAGTTCTTGTCGAATTCCATCAGAACGGTGCTGGAGAAAAGGTCGTCGAAGCGCCACAGGTGCCGCAGGCTCTTCACGGTCTCGTCGGGGTCCACCATCACGTCCAGCCGCGCTTCGGCGAAGACGTGCGGGTGCACGCTGGCCGGCAGCGCCGATGCCAAGAGAGCGGCGCTTGCCGCAGCCGCAATCGCAGCTTGGCGCGTGAATCGCATGGGTCCCCTCGGTTTCCGGAGCCGCAGAAAGGTCACCACAAAGCGGGCGAAATTGGGACGCGTGCGATCACGATCCGGCCCTGTCGCCCTGCCTGAACCACTGTGCCAGATAGTCGACAAGGACGCGTACCTTGGCCGGCAGATAACGGCGATGCGGGTAGACGGCGAAGATGCCGCCACCGGTCAGCACGCGGTCCTGCAGGACGGGCACGAGGCGTCCCGATTCGATCTCCGGCGCCGCGATGAAATCGGGCAGCACCGCGAAGCCGAGGCCGGACAGCGCCGCGGCGCGGGCGGCGATCGGGCTGTTCACTTCGATCGGGCCGCTGACGGCGACGGAAATGGTGTCGCCGCTTTCGCCACGAAACGGCCAGTTGGACAGCCAGCGCCCGTTGGTGTCGATGATGCACGGCAGCTTGGCGAGATCTTGCGGCCGGCCCGGCACTCCGTGCTCGGCGATGACGTCGGGCGAGGCGCAGACCTGGATGGAAAAGGGCGCCAGCCGCTTGGCGATCAGCGAGGAGCTTTCCAGCCGCGAGATGCGGATCGCCATGTCGAAGCCTTCCTCGACGAGGTCGACGAAGCGATCGTCGAGATGGTTCTCTAGCACGCTGTCGCGGTGCTCCTTGGCAAAGTCATTGAGCGACTGGCCGATCGGAGCGTCGGCGAAGGTGCGGGGCGCCGAAAGCTTGATGCGGCCGCGAACGTCGCCCGAGGTCTCACGCACCGAATCGGCCAGGCTGTCGATCTCCTTCACGATCTCGGAGGCGCGCTGGTAGTAGGTATGGCCGGCCTCGGTGAGGGAAAACTGGCGCGTCGTGCGGTTGAGCAGCAGCGCGCCGAGTTCGTCCTCCAGTTCGCGCACATATTTTGACAGGAGCGCCTTGGAGCGGCCGACCTTGCGCCCTGCGGCCGAGAAGCCCTCCGCCTCGACCACGTCGATAAAGGCGCGCATGCGGGTCAACGTGTCCATCAATGCGCTTTCCTAGGTGGTCGAAGACTCAAGAAGCTCACGTGCTTTGGCGATAAGGGCGAGGTCGCTGCCGGCAGGCCCGAGCAGAGAGATGCCGAAGGGCGCTCCGTCGACAGCGCCAAGCGGCACCGTGATCTGCGGGAAGCCCGACAGGCCCGACCAGCACAGCATCCGGATCGCCCGTTCGCGGAAGGCGCCGAACTCTTCCGGTGTGCTGTCGCTTCTGGGGGCGGCGCATGGCGTCGTCGGCAGCACGAGGATGCCGTCGTCGGCCAGGAGATCGCCGAGCCACCGCCGGAAGACGGTGCGGCGGGCGGTCTCGTCCTTGACGTCCTGATCGGTGACCGTCCTGCCGAAGGCGAAGCGGTCGAACGTCGCCTTGCCGAGCCGGCGGTCGGCCGATTCGATCCAGGCGCCGTGGGCGGCCCAGGCCTCATGCGCCTGCAGCTTGCGCGTGCACCAGTAGAGCTCGTCGATCGAATAGGGGGGCGTGCCCGCCGGACGTGCGGAGCCGAAGCGCTCACCGACGAGGCCCGCCATGCGGCCGTACTCGTCAAGTTCGGCCGGGCCGAACGGCAGTTCGTCGAGCAGCGCGGATCGCAAGAGCCGCGGCCGGCGGAGCGGTCGGCCCGGCACTGGCAGCAGGACATGGCCGACCTTCTCGTAGAGCTCGCCGTCGCGTGCGAACCAGCCGAACGTGTCGAAGGAGGGAGCCAGCGGCATGGTTCCGTCGAGCGAGATCGCGCCGAAGGTGGTGCGCAGGCCGATCAGGCCGCAGAAGCCGGCCGGCGCGCGAATCGATCCGCCGGTGTCGGAGCCGGTGGCGATGTCCGCCAGCCCCCCGGCGACCGCGGCGGCCGAGCCGGAAGAAGAGCCGCCGGTGATCCGGTCGGGCGCTGCCGGATTGACCGGGTGCGGAAAATGCACGTTCTGGCCGACCATCGAGAAGGCCAGTTCCTCGGTCTGGGTCTTGCCGGCGAATCGCGCGCCGGCGTCGAGCAGCGCCTGCACCGCCGGCGCGCTGACCTCGGCCGCGCCCGCCTCGGCGGCGCGCACCGGATTGCCCCAGCCGCTGACATATCCAGCGACGTCGAAAATATCCTTCACGCCCAGCGAGAGACCGGCCAGCGGGCCGGATTTCGCATTCTTTACAGGAACTTGGGGGCCGTCGAGAAAGGCGTTGAAAGGGTCTGTCGGCACGGGAAGCGTTCACTCGATGAGGACGATCCCAGCACCATTGTTCGAGCTTCGCTTTTTTTCAAGCGTGGACAAGAAAATCGTTGATTGTGACAGGCGTGGTCCTTATATCCGCGCTTGCCCAAAGTCGCACGTGCCTGTGGGCGTCCCCCGACCTCGGAATGGCGAGGATATCGGGACGGTACCCGGGAAGTAACGAGCCCGGTCGGACAAGCGGCCAGCCGCATGTTCCGAGGACGCCTTGAAGCAACGACGGTGCGGGCCTTTCTGGTGTCTGCCGGTTGTCCAAAAACCGGGGTTACTGAAGAGGCACACCTTCATTGCCGGCAGTGCGGACGGGTCTCCCATCCAAGCCAAGGCAGACAAAGCGAGCTTGAGCCTGACGGCTTTCGCTCAACGCCGCGTGAATCGCGTTCATGGATCCGGTGTCTCCACCGGCTGGGTTCATGTCCTCGTCTTCACGCCTTTGTTTGACCCCGCATGCCGCGTGGCCGACCGCCCGCGAGCGTGAGCCTGCTTGCGCGCCTTGCGGCGCACTGGAGAGACCGATGGCCACCCAGCGTAGCCTGGACTTCCTCGCCACCCGACGCCCGTCCGGCCCCTGCCTCGTGGTGGACCTCGACGTGGTGCGCGACAATTATCGCGCCTTCGAGAAGGCGCTGCCGGACAGCCGCGTATACTACGCCGTGAAGGCCAATCCTGCGCCCGAAATCCTGCGTCTGCTGGCCGGCATGGGGTCGTCCTTCGACACCGCTTCGGTCGCCGAGATCGAGATGGCCATGGATGCCGGCGCGCCGGCGGAGCGCATCTCGTTCGGCAACACGATCAAGAAGGAGCGCGACATCCTGCGCGCCTACGAACTCGGCATCCGCCTGTTCGCCGTCGACTGCGTGGAAGAGGTCGAGAAGGTTGCCCGCGTGGCGCCTGGCGCCAAGGTTTTCTGCCGCGTGCTGACCGACGGCGAAGGCGCCGAGTGGCCGCTGTCGCGCAAGTTCGGCTGCGTGCCGGCGATGGCCGTCGACGTACTGCGCCGCGCGAAGGGCCTCGGCCTCGACGCCTATGGCGTGTCGTTCCACGTCGGTTCGCAGCAGACGGATCTCACCGCCTGGGACCGCGCGCTGGCCGACGCGCAGAAGGTGTTCGCGACGCTGGCCGAGGAGGGCATCGTGCTGCGCATGGTCAACATGGGCGGCGGGTTCCCGACCCGCTACCTGAAGGACGTGCCGGCGGCGCAGGCCTACGGGCAGGCGATCTTTTCGGCGCTGCGCAAGCATTTCGGCAACCGCATCCCGGAGACGATCATCGAGCCGGGGCGCGGCATGGTGGGCAACGCCGGCGTGATCAAGTCGGAAGTCGTGCTGATCTCGAAGAAGGCCGACAACGACAATGTGCGCTGGGTGTTCCTCGACATCGGCAAGTTCGGCGGTCTCGCCGAGACGATGGACGAGGCCATCCGCTACCCGATAGTCACCCCGCGTGACGGCGACGTTGTGGCGCCCTGCGTTCTGGCCGGCCCGACCTGCGACTCCGCCGACGTCCTCTACGAGAAGACGCCGTATCCGCTGCCGCTGTCGCTGACCATCGGCGACGAGGTGCTGATCGAAGGCACCGGCGCCTACACGACGACCTACTCGGCCGTCGCATTCAACGGTTTCGAGCCGCTGCGTTCTTACGTGATCTGAGCAGGCTGCGCCTGCTCTGGCCTATGTGATCCGACGGCTCGCGCCGTCGATCACTGCCAGCCGCCGGGAATTTCCTCCGGCGGCGGGCGTCGCTTGTGGAACACTTCCGCCGGTGAAGGATTTGCATGCCATGAATGCCTTGTCGTTTCCGAACACCTCCTCGCCCGGCGTATCGGGCAGCGCGCTCTCCCTTGCGACGAGCGCTGTGGCCGTCGCCGCGCCCTATCCGGCACAGGATGCCGAGCTTGGCTCGCGCGGCATGCCGGGCGAAGGGGGCCTTGTCGCTGCTTTCACCTGCGTCGCGGAATCGGCAGCTGACATCGCATCGCGCGATGCCCTGCTCGACCGTGCGATGTCGCCGAACTGGCGGCGCAAGTCGTCGGAGAAGATCCGGCGCGGACGTCGGCCGGCCGAGGGGCTGGCCTTCGTGGCGCGCGACGCAGACGGCTCCGTCGTCGGCACTGTGCGGCTGTGGAACGTCGCCATAGGCGACGAGGGCCGCTCGGCGCTGCTGCTCGGACCGCTGGCTGTCGCCCCCTCGCTCAAGGGCGCGGGCATCGGCTCCGCCTTGATGGAGCATGCCGTCGGCGAGGCCCGCCGGCTCGGCCACGGCGCGATCGTCCTGGTCGGCGACGCGCCCTACTATGCCCGCTTCGGCTTCTCCGCGGAGAAGACCGGCACGCTTGCCATGCCTGGCCCGTTCGAGCCGCATCGGCTTCTGGCGCTGGAACTGCGGCCCGGTGCTCTCACCGGGGCTGGGGGCACCCTGCGTCCCTCCGGACGGAAAGTTCGCGTGGCTGCCGGTGTGACTGCCGCAGCCTGATGATCGCGACGGCGGTGCGCAAGCGCTGCCGTCCGCTCATATCATCTGGCTGAGCGCCATCGCCGCGGACATGTCGCCTTCAACGGTCATGCGACCGGTCATGAAGGCGGACGTCGGGCTAAGCTCGCCGGCGAGCAGATCCTCGAAGTCGTCGGCGGCGATCGAAATCGTGCAGTCTGCCTCGCCCGGTCCCACGGAAACGGTGGTTCCGTCGAGCAGGATCGATCCCGCCTCGCCGAGATCGATCCTGACGGAACGGTCGAAACCGCTGCCGCCCAGCTTCTCGCGGATCTTGCCCGCTACAGTCTCCAGATCCATCTGCGTCTCCCGCGAGTTCGTGCCAAAGCCATAGCTCCTACCACGCCACCCGATCAACGGTGCGTGGCGGCGATGGTTGCGTCAATGGGAGGGCTTGGCGGCCTTGTCCTTGCCGAGCGTGGGCGTCTTCATGTCGACGCTGCGCCGCCGCATCGCATTGTCGCGGATATCGTCCTTCGACAGGTAGTCGATCTGCTCGATGATCACGTCGTGCACGAGATCGGCGCTGATGCGCGCGTTGATCTTGTCCTTCAGGCCATTGCGGAAGGCATCGAGATCGACAGACTTGACGGCCGAGAAGTCGATCTGCGGGTTGCCGTAGAGGTAGGAATAGACCTCGTCGGTCAGCAGGGATTCCAGCGGAATGGTGAGCTTCTTCATCTTTTCCGGCTCGACGGTGTAGACGAGCCGCGTCAGGAAGTAACCCTTCACGTAATTGTCCGAGAGGACCGGCACAGAGATGACTTCGGTCTTCACGTAGTCGAGCCCGCCCAGCAAGGTGGGGTTGGCCTTGGCGGCGGCTTCGGCGGGGGTTTCCTTGCCGAGCTGCTGCGAATACCAGGTGGCCGCGACGGTTACCGCCGAGATCCAAATGCCGGCGGCGATGAACTTGATCATCTTGCCCAGCCGAAGGCGCCGGCCGAGTAGGTTCCGTCCGCCTCGGCCTGCTGAATGGTATTCTGGAGCAGCGAGGCCACTTCACCGACCGCGGAAAGATGTGCCTTGAGCGTCGCCTCGTTGCGCGCCAGCTTGCCGCGCAGGCGCTTCAGCTCCTCGCCATGGGCGGCGAGAAATTCCGCCTCGCCCAGCCCCTTGATCGCGCGGCTGAGCTCGTAGAGGCAGCGGCTCTTGCGCGCGGTGGAGGCTTTCAGGTCGAATTTCATGTCGGTGCGGATCTGGTCGGTCTCCTCGTCTACCGCTTCCTCGATTCGGCCAAGGATGGCGGCGATGTTGGCCGGCCGCGCCGGAGGGACCGACGCGTGAGCCGGCTGCGGCCGAGGCGCAAGATTCTGCGAATAGGCGTGATACTCGGACATGGCCTGTCTAATCCTTCGTTTCCGGCGCGGCGAGCGCGGTTGCGTCCTCACTGAGCCCGCGGGCGATCTGGCGCTGGATCTCGTCGACCAGCGCGGTCGACAGGAGGCGCTGCTGGTCGACCTCGGCGTGCACCTGCGGATCGGAAACCGCGCCTATGGGAAGCTTGGCGTCACCCTCGACATAGTGGTCGCGCAGCAGGCGCGAGGCGATGCCGATGCCGCCGCGCTCAGCCATGGAAGCCGCCAGCTGCTCGGCCATCAGCGACTTCCAGATGTCCCCCGCCATGCCACTGCCGTACACGCTCTCGGTGTTCTTCGGCATCATGTTCTGGATGAAGGTCTGCAGCACCATGGCTTCGAAGCGCTGGAAGCTCTTCGGCGTGGCACCCTTGGACGACGTATCGCGGGCGGCGGCCAGCCGAGATGAGAAGGGCTCTCCCGAGGCGGTGGCGGCAACCGCCGTGCGGCTTGCCGCCAGTGCAGCGCGCGCGGCCTCA
>JAEUMA010000501.1 GCA_016793565.1 Rhizobiaceae bacterium | reverse complement strand
GGCGAGATTGCCGACATCGCCCGGATCGAGCGGATTGACGGAATTGAGCCGTTTGGCGGGATGAGCGGCCGTGAGCCGGACCAGCCAGGCGCCGTCATAGGCGACGGTCGCTGCCGGCCAGGCGCGGAATCCCGCCGCCTCCAGCCGCCGGACCTCGGCGAGCTGCGGTTCGCTTTCGCCCGCGGGCGGCATCAGCTCCGGTAATCGCCGTTGATGGCGACATATTCCTTTGTCAGGTCGCAAGTCCACACCGTGGCCTTGCCGCGTCCGAGCCCGATGTCGACCCGCACGGCGATGTCCTCGCGCTTCATGTAGGCCGAGGTCGCCTGCTCGGAATAGGCGGGGTCGCGCTCGCCTTCGTGGGCGACCCGTATGTCGCCGAACCAGATCGACAGCAGGTCGCGGTCGGCCGGCTCGCCTGCCTTGCCGACCGCCATGACGATGCGGCCCCAATTGGCATCCTCGCCGGCGACCGCCGTCTTGACCAGCGGCGAGTTGGCGATCGACAGAGCGATGCGCTTGGCGGAGC
Source organism: Rhizobiaceae bacterium (assembly GCA_016793565.1). Classification (GTDB taxonomy): domain Bacteria; phylum Pseudomonadota; class Alphaproteobacteria; order Rhizobiales; family Rhizobiaceae; genus JAEUMA01. The sequence goes on along the minus strand of JAEUMA010000501.1, from coordinate 2,680 downwards.
GGGCAGACTTCGCGCCAGTCACCGTTATCTCGACCTGCTTGCGCGCCCCTTCACCGTCCCGCACGACCTGCAGCGCGAGGTTCTTGAGCAGGCGGTTCAGCGCGCGCCGGAAACCGGCGAGCCGCGGATCCCTGGCGTCGGTGGCTGTTGTGGCGCCGCGCTTCGCGGCGGCCCCGGTGGCGAACAGCATCAGCGTGTCGCTGGTCGAGGTATCGCTGTCGACGGTCACCGCGTTGAAGGTCTTGCCGACGCCGCCCGACAGCAGCGCCTGCAGAACCGGCGCGGAGATCGGCGCGTCGGTCGCCACGAAGGAGAGCATGGTCGCCATGTCGGGGGCGATCATGCCGGCGCCTTTGGCGATGCCGTTGATGGTGACGGACACGCCGCCGAAATCCACCGTGGCAGTGGCGACTTTGGGATAGGTGTCGGTCGTCATGATCGCCTTGCCGGCCTCGAACCAGAGAGCGGCTTCCGCCTGCCCCGCCATGCCCGCAAGCAGGTGGCTGAAGCGGCCGGCGTCGAGCGGCTCGCCGATGACGCCGGTCGACGCCAGGTAAATCTCGCCGGCCGAGCATTTGCCGGCCTTGGCCGCGGCCGCGGCGGTCATCGCGGTCGTCTCGCGCCCCTTCTTGCCGGTGAAGGCGTTGGCGTTGCCGGAATTCACCACCAGCATGCGCGCCTTTCCGCCGGGCAGGTTCTGGCGGCAGAAATCGACCGGAGCCGAAGGGCATTTGGAACGGGTGAAGACGCCCGCGGCCGTCGTGCCCTCATCGAACAGCATGACCAGCAGATCGGCGCGGTTCTTATACTTGATGCCGGCCTCGGCGGTGGCGATGCTTACCCCCTCGATCGCCGGCATCTTCGGGTACTTCTTGGGGGCGAGCGGGGAAACGGCCGTCGACATGGGGTCCTCCGGGCGGCTTGGGCGAGACAGGCGCCCGATTTGCCCGAGCAGCGCCGGACATTCAAGCAGCGTCGCGCTTGGCCGGCGGAAAATATGCCGAGCAGGCCCTCAGTCTGCGCCGACGTGGATGAAACGGCTGAAATAGCGATGCACGGCCGGCATCAGCAGCCAGGTCATGGACGCCACCATCAGCGGCGCGATCAGCAGCGTGCGCTGCCAGATAGGCCAACCCTCCGTCAGCGGCACCACGAGGTACAGAAGCGCGGTGATCAGCGGATAGACGCCGAGCAGCACGACCAAGGCAAAACGGGGGCGCGAGATGCGCAGGATAGCGGAAGCAGGCATCGGCAGAACCTAATAGAACGAAACGTTCCGTTATATAAAACGGGACGTTTCGTTTCGTCAAGAGGGGTGATAGAACGGCATCCGTGCAAAGCCCGGGAGAGAGGCGGCCGGATTGCAGCCTTGCCAATGCGGAGACCGGCAGTGACGGATACGACGACCGGGAAGGACGCGCGGCGATCGATCGGCGCCCGCCGCAATCCCGACAGCGCGGAGGCGATCCGCGAGGCGGCCGAGGCCGTTCTGCTAGAGCACGGCTATCCCGGCTTCACGATCGAGGCGGTGGCGCGGCGAGCGCGCGCCGGCAAGCCGACGATCTACCGCTGGTGGCCGAGCAAGGCCGCGCTGCTGCTGGACGTCTATCAGCGCCAGAAGCGCGATGTCGTCTATGCCGACACCGGCTCGCTGGAGAACGATCTGTTCCTGTTCCTGAAGAGCCTGTTTCGCCAATGGCGCGAGACGCCGATGGGCCAGATCTTCCGGTCCATCATATCGGAGGCGCAGTCCGATCCCGCCGCTGCCCGCGCGCTCGCCGAGTCCGGGCGTGACCGACGCCAGCATACCGGCCAGCTCGTTGAGCGCGCCCGGGCGCGCGGCGAGGTGGCCGACGACGTCGACCCGCAGGTGGTCGCAGATCTCGCCGCATCCTATGCCTGGACCCATCTGCTGACGGACCGGCTGGAGGAAGACGACACGGAGTTGCGCTCGGCCGTGCGCTACCTCGTCCGCGGGATACGGACGGCCGGCGCTGGGTAGACCGCCGACCGCCACGCGCGTCGCCAAGGCGAAGCGTGCCTGGCTTCGTCAGTTGTTGGCGGCTTCGCTCGCCTCGACTGCCTGCTTCAGCGCGGGATCGGCGATCTCGACCTTGGCAGCCTCGCGCACGGCCTTCACCATCGCGAAATATTCCTCGCGCAGCACAAGCTGGCGGAACTGCTCCTTGACCTGGTCGAAAGCCGGCGGCTGCTGGGCGCGCTTGTCCTCTACCAGGATGATATGCCAGCCGAACTGCGACTGCACCGGCTGCTTGGTGTACTGGCCGACATCCAGCGCGAAGGCCGCCGTCTCGAATTCCGGCACCATCTGGCCTTTGCCGAAATAGCCGAGGTCGCCGCCGGTGGTCTTGCCGCTCGGATCGCTGGTGTGCTCGTTGGCGAGCTTCTGGAAATCGGCTCCGCCGTCGAGTTCCTTGATGATCGCCTCGGCCTCTTCCTTGGTCTTCACCAGGATGTGGCGGGCATGCACCTCGTTCTCGGGCGGCGTCGCCGCGATCTCCTTGTCATAGCGGGCACGGATCTGCTCGTCGGTGATCTTGGCCGAGATCTCCTGGTCGATCACAGCGCTGTGCAGCGCCCGCTGCTTTAGGAAATCCAGCCGGCGCTGGAACTCGGGATCGGCGTCGAGCTTGTCGGCCACCGCCTTGGCGGCCATCAG
>JAEUMA010000480.1 GCA_016793565.1 Rhizobiaceae bacterium | reverse complement strand
AATGGCTGCCGCCCGCGCAAGAAGCGTCGCGTCTAGAGATTTCTAGCACCGCCGCATCGAACGCCATTGGCGGTCCTCTGCGGCAATTCCAGATCGCCTGCCACGATTGGATGGTGGCAGGGGCAGGAAGGACCAGCGAATGATCCAGAAAAACTGGCAGGAATTGATCAAGCCGAACAAGGTCGAGTTCTCCTCGAAGGGCAAGACCTTGACGACGCTTGTAGCCGAGCCGCTCGAGCGTGGCTTTGGCCTTACCCTCGGCAACGCGCTGCGGCGCGTGCTTTTGTCGTCGCTGCGTGGCGCGGCGGTGACCGCGGTGCAGATCGACGGCGTGCTGCACGAATTCTCGTCCATCGGCGGCGTCCGCGAGGATGTCACGGACATCGTGCTCAACATCAAGGAAATCGCCATCAAGATGGAAGGCGATGGCCCGAAGCGCATGGTCGTGCGCAAGCAGGGCCCGGGACCGGTCAAGGCTGGCGACATTCAGACGGTCGGTGACATCGAGATCCTGAATCCCGACCACATCATCTGCACGTTGGATGACGGGGCCGAAATTCGCATGGAGTTCACGGTCGATACCGGCAAGGGCTATGTGCCTGCTGACCGCAACCGTGCAGAAGATGCGCCGATCGGCCTCATTCCGGTCGACAGCCTTTATTCGCCGGTCAAGAAGGTCTCCTACAAGGTCGAGAACACCCGCGAGGGCCAGGTTCTCGACTACGACAAGCTGACCATGACGATCGAGACCAACGGCGCCGTTTCGGGCGAAGACGCGGTAGCCTTCGCTGCGCGCATCCTCCAGGACCAGCTCGGCCTGTTCGTCAACTTCGACGAGCCGCAGAAGGAAGTCGCGGCCGAGGCCGTCACCGAGCTCGCCTTCAACCCGGCGCTGCTCAAGAAGGTGGACGAGCTTGAGCTCTCCGTCCGCTCGGCCAACTGCCTGAAGAACGACAACATCGTCTACATCGGCGACCTGATCCAGAAGACGGAAGCCGAGATGCTGCGTACGCCGAATTTCGGTCGCAAGTCGCTCAACGAGATCAAGGAAGTTCTGGCCGCTATGGGCCTGCACCTCGGCATGGAAGTGCCGGATTGGCCGCCGGAAAACATCGAAGACCTCGCGAAGCGTTACGAAGACCAGTACTGAGCCTGAATAGAGCATGATGCCGAGGACCCGCGTGGTCCGACGGTCATGCGGAAAACCATCAGAGGCCGTGGCCTCTTGAACAGCTAAAGAAGGAAAAGAGCCATGCGCCACGGTTTCAAAGGCCGCCGTTTTGCACGCAGTGTAAGCCACCGCAAATCGATGCTTGCCAACCTCGCCGTGTCTCTGATCGAGCATGAGCAGATCGTCACCACCCTGCCGAAGGCGAAGGACCTGCGTCCCTACGTCGAGAAGCTGGTGACGCTCGGCAAGCGTGGTGATCTGCACGCACGCCGTCAGGTGATCGCCCAGATCGGCAACGAGAACGTCGTCAAGCGTCTGTTTGAGACGCTCGCCCCGCGCTATGCGGCCCGCAACGGCGGCTACCTGCGCATCATGAAGGCGGGCTTCCGCCACGGCGATAACGCCGCGATGGCCGTGATCGAGTTCGTCGATCGTGACGTCTCCGCCAAGGGCGCCGCCGATCGCGCGCGCCTCGAAGCCGAAGGCGCCGACGAGGCCGCTGCCGCCTGATCAGGTGGCAGGCACCGAAAAGAAAGGGGCCTTAGAGGCCCCTTTTTTGCGTTTCGGGGCTGCTTGCGGAGCCTCGGCAGCGTGGCTATGACATTTCCTGTACGGCAAACGTCGCTGCCTCTAGGCGCGGCGGAGCTTGACGAGGGAGAGGTTTTGGCCTCGCTTGGCGGTCTGCTTGCCGCCAATCTGACGAAAGACGAGGATCCGAGAGATGAGCGACATCGCATATCGTGCAATTCAGCCGGGAGACCCGGCGCCGCAATTCATCCAGGAGACGTCGGGCGGCCCCAAGATGGTCTTCGACTTTCTCGGCGGAAAGTACACGGTCCTCTGCTTCTTCGCCACGACCGCCGACGCCAGGGGGCAGCAGATGCTGCAGGTTCTGGAGCGTGGCCGCGCATTGTTCGACGGCAACCGCGTGTTCGTCGGCGTTGGCATCGACCGCCGCGATCCCGGGATTGGCCGTTTGAAGGGCGAGATGCCGGGCATCCATTTCCTGCGCGACTTCGACTATTCCGTGAGCAAGCTCTACGGAATCGTGCCGGAGAACCAGAGCACCGGCAGCATCTCGCTGCGCCGACGCTACATCGTGCTCGATCCGAACCTGCGCATCCGCGCCGTGTTCGAACCCGAGGGTGATGGCGCCGAGGTCGACAAGATCCTGGCCTATGTGAGCGCGCTACCGCCGGTCGACCAGTTTCCGGGCTTCCATATCCAGGCCCCGATCATCGTTCTGCCCAACGTCTTCGAGCCGGACTTCTGCCGGCAACTGATCGATTTGCACAATTCCGGAAACGCGCGCGAGACCGGTTTCATGCGTGATGTCGACGGCAAGACGGTGGAGATCCTCGATCCGCGCCACAAGCGCCGCACGGACTACCATGTCGAGGACGAGAATCTGCAGGCGATCATCCAGCAGAAGCTCGCGCGGCGCGTGGTGCCGGAGATCAAGAAGATTCATCAGTTCGACGTGACACGGATGGAGCGGTTTCTGATCGGCTGCTACGATTCCGAAACCGGTGGCCATTTCGGCGCGCATCGCGACAACACCACGATGGGCACCGCGCATCGGCGTTTTGCAGTGTCGATCAACCTCAACTCCGAGTTCGACGGCGGCGAGGTCGGCTTTCCCGAATATGGCCCGCAGACCTTCAAGCCGCCCGCAGGCGGCGCCGTGGTGTTCTCCTGTTCGCTCCTGCACTGGGTTTCCGAGGTCAAGCGGGGCAAGCGCTACGCATTTCTGCCATTTCTATACGACGAGGCGGCGGCGAAGGTCCGCCAGTCCAACCGCGGCTTCATAGCCAAGCCGCGCGTGGTCGGCACGGAAGCCGAGGCGACCCCGGCGGCCTAGGCCGGGGCACGCTTTCAAGCGCGGCCGACGCCTTTCATTCTGCACAATCTGCGGCAAGATGCGGTGCCGTGCCGCCCAGGAGGATTCGTCTTTGCGCTTTGCCCGTTCGTTGATCTTCGCCGTCGCGCTCTTGTCGCCGATCGGCATGCTCGTGCCGGCGTCGGCCAATGACGTTGCCGACAATATTCTCGGCGCCCTGATGAAGGAGCTGCTGCGCGGCACCCAGCAGGAAGAACCCGCGTCGCAGCCGTCGGCCCCCGATATGTCGGTCGAAAGGCGCGTTCCGTTCGGCGAGAAGGAGGTCCAGCTCTCCTACGCCAAGCTGGTGAAGGAGACCGCCCCGGCGGTCGTCAACGTCTATGCTTCCCAGCAGGTGGCGGCACGTTCGACCTCGCCGTTCGCGGGCGATCCTTTCTTCGAGGAGTTCTTCGGCCGTCAGCAGCAGATGCCGCCACGTGTGCAGGCTTCATTGGGTTCCGGCGTCCTTGTCGACGCCGACGGCTTGGTCGTCACGAACTTTCACGTCATCCGCAACGCCGACGAGATCAAGGTGGCTACAGCGGACGGGCGCGAGTTCGAGAGCAAAGTCCTGCTCAAGGACGAAACTCTCGACCTCGCCGTGCTGAAGATCGAGGACAAGGGGCCGTTTCCTGTCGTGCCGATCGGCGATTCCGAAGCGCTGGAAGTGGGCGATCTGGTCCTGGCGATCGGCAACCCCTTCGGCGTTGGCCAGACGACCACCAGCGGCATCGTCTCGGCTCTGGCGCGCTCGCATATCGGCATTTCCGATTTCGGCTTCTTCATCCAGACCGATGCGGCCATCAACCCGGGCAATTCAGGCGGTGCGCTGATCAACATGGCCGGGCAACTGATCGGCATCAACACGGCGATCTACAGCCGGTCGGGCGGCTCGATCGGCATCGGCTTCGCCATTCCCTCGAACATCGTGCGCGTGGTCGTCGAGGCGGCCCGTTCGGGCAGCGACCATTTCGAGCGTCCGTTCATCGGCGCTACCTTCGAGCCGGTGACGGCGCAGATCGCCGAGGCGCTCGGCCTGCCGCGCCCGTCGGGCGCGCTCGTCGCCGCCGTGGTCGATGACGGCCCGGCCGCTCGTGCTGGCCTGCGCCCCGGAGACGTGGTGCTGGCGCTCAATAAGGCGCAGATCGAGCATGTCGACGCGCTGGGTTATCGTCTCGCGACGCTTTCGATCGGCAAGCCGGTCGACCTCACCGTGCTGAGCAAGGGAACGGAGAAGTCGGTGAACGTGGTGCTCGAAAAGACGCCGCCGGACCTGACGCCGGCATCGGTGGTGATCGACGGGCGCAGCCCGTTCGCCGGAGCTAAGGTTACCGACCTTTCCGCCACGCTGTCGCAGCGGCTGGGCGTGCCGGTCGACAGCAAGGGTGCCGCGATCACGGAGATCGTAAGGCGTTCGCCGGCTGCCCAGGTCGGCTTGCGTCCGGGCGACATCATCCGCGAGATCAACGGCGAGCAGATGGCGAGCGCGCAGGATGTGGTGCAGGCCGCCGGCCAGAATTCGCGCCGCTGGAGTTTTACGATTCAGCGCGACGGCCAGATTCTGCGGCAAACGCTGCGCTTCTGAACCGCTCTGATGGCCGACCTCTTCGGAACCGAGCCGACCCGCCGCGCTCCGCCGCCGGGCCGGCCGCTAGCGGATCGCTTGCGCCCGGCGACGCTGGCTGAGGTGGTGGGGCAGGAGCATCTGACGGGGCCGGATGGCGCACTGACCCGCATGATCGCAGCCGGCTCGCTCGGCTCGATGATCTTCTGGGGGCCGCCGGGTACCGGCAAGACGACCGTCGCCCGATTGCTCGCGGGCGAGACCGATCTGGCGTTCGAGCAGATATCGGCCATCTTCTCCGGCGTTGCCGACCTGAAGAAGGTTTTCGAGAGCGCCCGTTTGCGGCGCTCGAACGGGCGCCAGACATTGCTGTTCGTCGACGAGATCCATCGCTTCAATCGTGCTCAGCAGGACTCTTTCCTGCCCGTCATGGAAGACGGCACGGTCGTGCTTGTCGGTGCAACCACAGAAAACCCGTCATTCGAACTCAACGCCGCTCTGCTGTCGCGGGCGCGCGTGCTGGTGTTCCACACGCTGGGCGAGGACAGCATCGCGATGCTGCTCGGGCGCGCGGAGGCGGTGGAGGGCAGGCCACTGCCGCTGGATGAGGAGGCGCGCGCCGTGCTTCTGCGCATGGCGGACGGCGACGGCCGCGCCGCGCTGACGCTGGCGGAAGAGGTCTGGCGCGCCGCGCGCCCGGGAGAAGTGTTCGACGCCGCCGGCCTGCAGCGCGTTGTTCAACGCCGCGCGCCCGTCTACGACAAGAGCCAGGACGGCCACTACAACCTGATCTCGGCGCTGCACAAGTCTGTTCGCGGCTCGGATCCCGACGCTGCGCTCTACTATCTGGCGCGCATGTTCGACGCCGGCGAAGACCCGCTCTATCTCGGCCGGCGGCTGGTGCGCATGGCGGTGGAGGATATCGGGCTGGCGGACCCCCAGGCGCTGGTTGTGGCCAATGCCGCGAAGGACGCTTACGATTATCTCGGCTCGCCGGAAGGCGAACTCGCCTTCGCCGAGGCCTGCGTGTACCTCGCGACCGCGCCGAAATCGAATGCCGTCTACACCGCTTTCAAGGCGGCCATGCGCGCGGCCAAGGAGAATGGCTCGCTGTTGCCGCCCAAGTATATCCTCAACGCCCCGACCAAGCTCATGAAGGCCGAGAACTACGGCGAGGGCTATCAGTACGACCACGACCAGCCCGACGCCTTCTCCGGTCAGGACTATTTTCCGGAGAAGATGGGACGGCAGACTTTTTACAATCCGCCCGACCGCGGCTTCGAGCGCGAAATCCGCAAGCGCCTGGAATATTGGTCGAAACTGCGCAGAGAGAAGGCGGGCGGGGCGTAGGATCCGCCGGCGCGCGTGGCGCTGTCAGCCCAACCGATACCTGAATTCATCGGCAAAAATTGCAACCGTAGATTTAGTAGAATTCCAGCCTTTTGCCGTCATGGTGGAGGCATGGAGGGGCCAGATGTCGAAGGCATTACCGATGCTGATTGCCATACAAGGCCAGGAATGGTGGTGAGACCATCGCCGCAACTGGTGTGCCTATTGTGGCATCGCTATCGCAGAAGAACCATCCGGCAAGACCGTCCGCAAGGCTACCCACGATCACGTCGTATCCCGGAAACACAAAAGCGCAGGCTTGACGATCCCCGCCTGTCAGTCCTGCAACCAGGCCAAAGGCGTACACGCGCTGGCGGATTTTCTGAACAGCGCCCACTTCGCGCAGACCCGCACGCCGCAAAGACCCAATCGGTGGAGCTTGCGCGACCTTTGGCTAGCGATGGCGCTTGCGGCTGTCGCGCAAGCACGTTCGACGAAGGAGGACTGGCCCAGCAAATGAGCCGCGGCGCCTCTTGACCGCGGGGCCGGAGCCACCACAGATCGGCGGTATGTTTCATTTGCTTCTCGTCGCCGTCGGCGGCGCGATAGGCGCCTCGCTCCGGCACCTGACCAATTTGGCGGCGATGCGGCTCTTCGGGGCAGGTTTTCCGTGGGGCACGATGGCCATCAACGTCGCCGGTTCGCTCGCCATGGGCGTGTTCGTGGAGACTCTGGTACGGCGCTATGGAGGTTCCAACGAACTGCGCCTGTTCGTGGCGACCGGTATTCTGGGCGGCTTCACGACCTTCTCGGCATTCTCGCTGGATTTCGCCGTGTTGTGGGAGCGCGGCGCGGTGGCGCCGGCAATCCTCTATGCGGTAGGCAGCGTGATCCTGTCGATCCTGGCGCTGTTCGCAGGAATGTGGCTCGTCCGAAGCCTGGGCTGATGCTATTGGCCGCTCCAGATCGGAAAGACGGTGAAAGATGGCGGGCGTCGAACAGATCAAGGTGGAGGCCGGCGAGGCGGGCATGCGGCTCGACCGCTGGTTCAAGTCGCATTATCCGGGTCTTGGCTTCGGCCACCTCCAGAAACTGCTGCGCTCCGGCCAGATCCGTGTCGATGGCGGCCGGGCCAAGGCCGACACCCGCGTCGAGCTGGGCCAGATGGTCCGCATTCCGCCCCTGGGCGTCGACCGCAAGGGCGAGGAGGCGCTGACGCCGCGCACGATGCGCGGGCAGGGCGATGCGGAATTGCTGTCACAGATGCTGCTCTACGAAGACCCGAAGGTCTTCGTGTTCAACAAGCCTTCAGGGCTTGCGGTTCAGGGCGGTTCCGGTGTCGCCCGCCACGTGGACGACATGCTTGAGGCCTGGCGCAACAAGAAGGGCGAGAAGCCTCGCCTGGTGCATCGCCTCGACCGCGACACCTCCGGCGTTCTGGTAGTGGCGCGCACGCGGCTCGCCGCCATGAAGCTCGCGGAAGCTTTTCGCGGCCGCGACGCCAAGAAGACCTATTGGGCGCTGGTCAAGGGCGTGCCGAAGAAGCGCGAGGACAAGATTTCGAGCTGGCTGGTGAAGGAACAGACGCCCGACGGCGACAAGGTGCGCGTAGCGCGCCATGGCGAGGAGGGGGCCGACCACGCGGTCTCCTACTACCGTGTCGTCGAGCAGGCCGCGCAGACCCTCTCATGGCTCGAACTGGAGCCGCATACGGGGCGCACCCATCAGTTGCGCGTGCACGCCGCCTCCATCGGCTGCCCCATCATCGGCGATCCGAAGTATTTCGAGGCCGATACCAATTGGGAGTTTCCGGGCGGCATCCAAAACCGGCTGCACCTGCACGCACGCCGCATCGTGTTGCCGCATCCGGACAAGGGAACGATCGACGTGACGGCCCCGCTGCCGCCGCATATGCGCCAGAGCTGGAACCTGCTCGGCTTCAATGAGGCGGATGCGGGGGAGGAGGAGTGAGCAGCACGGTTCACGCCGTCGAGCAGCGCGACTCCATCGACCTGCCGGCCGTCGCCATCATGCTGCTTCTCACCCTGTCGTGGGGCGTGCACGGGGTGGCTGCCAAGCTCGGCAGTTCCGGCTACAGCCCGCTCTTCCTGTCCTTCGCGCGCTCGGTCATCAGCGGCGTTATCGTGCTGGCCTGGTGCCGGTGGCGCGGCATTGATCTGTTTCGGAGAGACGGGACGCTGCGCGCAGGGCTTCTGGTCGGCGTGCTGTTCAGCCTGGAGTTCGTCTTCATTTATGTCGGGCTCGACTACACCTCGGTCGCGCGCAATACGCTGCTTCTCAACACCATGCCGTTCTTCGTATTGATCGCCGCGCATTTCATGCTCGGCGAGCGCATCACGGTCGTCAAGTTCCTCGGTCTTCTGCTTGCGTTCGCGGGCGTGGCCCTGGTCCTTTCCGATCAACTCAGCCTTCCCGGGCCGGGTGCCTGGATCGGCGACCTGCTGAGTCTCGGCGGCGGCGCGCTGTGGGCGGCAACGACCATCGTCATCAAGTCGAGCCGTCTGACCGAGGTGCCGCCGGAAAAGCTGCTGCTCTACCAGCTCGGCGTCGCCAGCGTCGTCACCTTGCCGCTGCTGCCGTTGGGCGGTCCGGTGCTGCGCGAGGCATCCTGGCTGGCGACCGGCGCGCTCGCCTTCCAGGCCCTCTACATCGTCTGTTTCACCTATATCCTGTGGTTCTGGATGATCGGTCGGTACCCGGCTGCCGGCCTCACCAGCTTCACCTTTCTCACGCCGATTTTCGGTGTGATGTGTGCGGCGCTGCTGCTGTCGGAGCCGCTGACCATTCGGATCGTGATCGCGCTTTTGCTGGTGGTGGCCGGACTTGTGCTGGTCAACCGCCCGTCGCAGCAAAGCAAGAGGAGCCAAGCCGATGCGCAACCTTCTTGAAGACATGGAGGCCGGGCTTTCCGAGGCCGACCCCGTGCGCCGCGCGCAGCAGCAGATGCAGCCGACGCGTATTAAGCGGTTCTACGAAGAAGTGGCAGTCTCCGAGGAGGCGGGTGGCTTCGCTATTCTGCTGGACGGGCGGCACGTGCGGACGCCATCGAAGAGCGTGATGCTGTTGCCGACAGCGCCGGCGGCGCGGCTGGTCGCCGACGAGTTCGAAGCGCAGGGTGAGTTCTTCGAACCGTCGACCATGCCCGTCTACCGGCTGGTGAACACGGCCATCGACGGCGTATCGACCGATCCGCAGGCTGCTCTGGAAGACATCCTGCGATATGCGTCATCGGATCTGCTCTGCTACCGTGCGGCGTCGCCGCAGCGTCTGGTCGAGCGGCAGGAAGCCGCATGGGATCCGGTGCTCGACTGGGTCAGGAGCGCCCTCGGTGCACGCTTCTTCCTCGCGGAAGGCGTGATGCATGTGGAACAGCCGCGTGAGTCGATCGGGGCGCTCGGCATTCACCTGCGCGACGCAAGCCCGCTGCGACTGGCCGCACTGCATGTCATGACGACGCTGATGGGATCATCGCTGCTGGCGATCGCCGTAGACGCCGGCGCCGTCACCGAAGAAGCCGCATGGTTGGCGGCCCACATCGACGAAGACTGGAATGCCGAACAGTGGGGTCTCGACGCGGAGGCCGCCCAGCGGCGCTTCAACCGTCATCGCGACATGATCGGAGCTTCTCGTCTGCTGAGGGCGCTCAGGCTCGAGAGCAAGCAGGAGTAGTGGGCGACGAGCCGGTAAGCGGCAGGAATCCCCCCGTCGCGTCAGCTCTGATTATCGCGCTGCTCGCTGATTGCCTCGTCATGGTACCAGCCGTCGCCTATCGAAGCCATCGGCAGACGGTGCAGCGACAGATTGACCACATTGGTGTTCTGCTTACCGAAGACGGACGACTCGCTGCGCGTGCGCTTCGGAAATGCCAGGATCTGAGCGGTGTCGGTGTGCATGCCCATGCTCATCGTCGGTGCCCTCGATTCATTCTCAGTCACTTGCATTTACAGGTATGGTTTCGCCGCGGCTTTGCAAGTGAATTATGCAATATGCCTATCAAAAAGTCAGTTTATGCCTATTTATTAAGCTATCTGTGTACGTGCTGCTTCATCTGCCAGCTGGTAAAATCGTTCGCGCGCTTGCTTTGCGCCGGTGCGACTGCCGCGCACGTCGCACCGATAGCCTAATATTTCGGCATCGTGCTGATTGATTAGTCGGCATGCCAATCTGCGTAACTCGCAGGCGATGGCCCGCTCTCCAGCAAAACCAGGCAGATCCTGCCCCGTCCGCGTCTGGCACGCTCATTGCTTGTTAACCGTCGGAACGATCGGCCATCTCGGCCGGCCAACTCCTTGCGCGTTCCCAAGCATGCGCACGACTGTGAGAGGTTAGAATGACGAAGTACAAGCTCGAGTACATCTGGCTCGATGGCTATACCCCGACCACGAACCTGCGGGGCAAGACCCAGATCAAGGAATTTGCCGAGTTCCCAACCCTTGAGCAGCTGCCGCTATGGGGCTTCGATGGCTCATCGACGCAGCAGGCAGAGGGGCACTCGTCCGACTGCGTGCTGAAGCCCGTGGCCGTGTATCCGGACCCGGCTCGTACCAATGGCGCGCTGGTGATGTGCGAGGTCATGATGCCGGACGGTGTCACCCCGCATTCGACCAACAAGCGTGCCACCATCCTCGATGATGAGGACGCCTGGTTCGGCTTCGAGCAGGAATATTTCTTCTATAAGGACGGCCGTCCGCTAGGCTTTCCCGAGTCGGGCTACCCTGCGCCGCAGGGCCCGTACTACACCGGCGTCGGCTACAAGAACGTTGGCGACATCGCTCGCCAGCTGGTCGAGGAACATCTCGACCTCTGCCTAGAGGCCGGCATCAACCATGAAGGCATTAACGCCGAGGTGGCTAAGGGCCAGTGGGAATTCCAGATTTTCGGCAAGGGCTCCAAGAAGGCCGCCGACCAGATCTGGATGGCGCGCTATCTTCTGCTGCGCCTGTGCGAGAAGTACGGCATCGACATCGAGTTCCACTGCAAGCCGCTGGGCGACACAGACTGGAACGGCTCGGGCATGCACTGCAATTTCTCGACCAAATATCTGCGCGAAGTGGGCGGCAAGGAGTATTTCGAGGCGCTGATGGCGGCGTTCGACAAGAACCTGATGGACCATATCGCCGTCTACGGCCCGGACAATGACAAGCGCCTGACCGGCAAGCACGAAACCGCGCCCTGGAACAAGTTCAGCTACGGCGTGGCTGATCGCGGGGCTTCGATCCGCGTTCCGCACTCCTTCGTGCGCAATGGCTACAAGGGCTATCTCGAGGATCGCCGCCCGAACTCGCAGGGCGACCCCTACCAGATCGCCTCGCAGGTACTGAAGACTATCTCGGAAGTGCCTACCGGCGCCGAGAAGAAGGCCGCCGCCTGATCCAAGCGGCACCGCGCAGCCAACCGCGCAAAAAAAGCCCCGGCCGCTCAAGCGGCCGGGGCTTTTTTCTGCGGCAAGCCGGTGAGGCGATCAGCCTTCCTCGGACTCTTCGTTGGGGTCGAAGAAGTTGTCCGGCCGTGCATTCTCGTTGATGTCGTCGCCGTAGATCGCCTCGGCCGTGGTGAGCGTCTCGCCCTTTGCCTGGCGCTCGGCCTCGTCCGCGGTGCGGGCGATGTTGAGGGTGATGGCGACCTCCACCTCCGGGTGCAGCGCGATCGTCAGCTCGACGGTGCCGAGGTTGGAGGATAGATGGCCGCCGGTCTTCGATACCGACTCGATCAGGAAGGCGCGCAATTCGGAGGCGAGG
>JAEUMA010000462.1 GCA_016793565.1 Rhizobiaceae bacterium | reverse complement strand
GGCTTCGTGGCCGTGCGCGACGCGCTGGCCAAGCTCGACCTTTCCACCGCCGATCCCACGCTGGTGCAGAACACCGCAGCGAAATCCTTCCTGAACGCGGTCGGAGCCTCATCCGGTCCGCTTTATGCGACCGCATTCATGCGCGCTGGCGCGGCCGTCAAAGGCAAGACTACGCTCGGCGTGTCGGACACGGTCGCCATGCTTCAGGCCATGGCGAAAGGCATTCAGGACCGCGGCAAGGCCGAGATCGGCGAAAAGACGATGGTGGACGCCTGGGCCCCGGCCGCCGACGCGGCCGGCAACGCTCTGGCCGCGGGCAAGAATCTCGCCCAATGTCTCGACGCCGCCGCCCAGGCTGCCGATGCCGGGGCCGAGGCGACCAAGGCGCTGGTGGCCGGCAAGGGGCGCTCGTCGCGGCTCGGCGATCGCGCCATCGGGCACATGGACCCTGGTGCGGCTTCGGCCGTCGTGGTCATCGAGGCCATCCGCGCCAGCCTGAGCTGACGCGCCGGAGCGCCGGCAGGCTCAAAGGGTGATCGTGGCGATCTTCTCTGCCACGGCGTCGGCCAGCTTGGCGTGTTCGCCCACGTCGAAATGGACACCGTCAACGGGGCTGGAAACGATGTGCTTGCCGGCGTCGAGGAAGTGGACGCCCGTCCGGCGGGCGGCCTCCGCATAGAAGCGGCCGAATCCTTTCGATTCCTTCGCTCCGCCTCGGAATATCAGCGCCAGGCAACCGGCCTCCAGCACCGGCGGCGGGGCAATCAGCAGTACCTGGGGTGCGCGTCCGTCAGGCCCCGCCACGCTCGACACTACGGTGCGCACCAAGAGCTCGACCGAGAAGGAAATGTCCTCCGCGCCGACCCCGAAGCGCGGCTTGAGGTCGTTGGTGCCGAGCATGATGGTGATGAGGTCTATAGGCACATGCGTCTCTAGCGCCGCCTGCAGGCCGGGCAGACCGTTCTTGAACAACCCCTCGATGGGATCGGGATGCACGGTGGTGCGGCCCGGCAAGCCCTCCTCGATGACATGGAACCCTTCGCCCAGCCGTCGGGCCAAACGCCCCGGCCAGCGCTCTTCCGGTCCGAAGCGGCGCAGATCCTCGATATGCTCGAGCGGCGCGGTTCCATGCGTGTTGGAATCGCCGTAGCAGAGAATCGTCTTTGTCATGAGCCTGTCCGTCTCTCGTCATTGCCGTACACGCTCCCGGCGGGAGCGGCCGCCGGCACTATTGTCGGCCACCGCGCACCGGTCAATCGCCTCGTCTGCGCTCCGAAGACATCTCTTGTGAAGCCTACAGATCGACTGGACGAGAACGCCTTCGGCTCCGCCGCAGGCACCGTTGGGAAACGCAAAACATTCGATATTTAGTCCATTCAAAACTCATACATTTATATACATATAATGCCGTATATCGACACAAGCCTGACGAATTCGGCAGTAAAATCCGACGAATACTCGGAAATGCACGGCATTTTATCGAATTGCTTCCACGCACTTTAAGCGCAGGCCGGTAGCGTCTCCCTATCACCGATGCAGAGGATTCGACCTTGAAGCCGATAGCAGTGCTGGGAGCGGGTATAGCAGGACTGACGGCTGCATTCGACTTGCGACGCAGGGGCTTGCCGGTCATCGTCTTCGAGGCCGGCAAGACTGTCGGCGGTATGGCATCGTCCTTCCAGGACGCCGAGGGATTCACCTACGATTTCGGTGCCCATTTCGTCAGCAACCGGCTGGCGCAAGCGATGGGGGCGGCCGAGATCTGCCGCACAGTCGGCCACTACGGCGAGGCCGTCTGGCTTGGCGGGAAATCCTACGGCTATCCGTTCGGGCTTTTGCGGTCGCCCCATTTCGCGGCAAGCGCGTTGGCGGCACGGCTGCGCAGCCACCCTGCCGACAACGCGGCCGACTGGTTTCGCCAGACCTACGGCGAG
This sequence comes from Rhizobiaceae bacterium, assembly GCA_016793565.1. Classification (GTDB taxonomy): domain Bacteria; phylum Pseudomonadota; class Alphaproteobacteria; order Rhizobiales; family Rhizobiaceae; genus JAEUMA01. The sequence goes on along the minus strand of JAEUMA010000462.1, from coordinate 1,957 downwards.
GCGCTCGCCCAGGAAGTGGCCATTCCGATCGCTGAGGCATGGTCCGGCGCGCGCGCCGAGGAACTGTCGCCTTCGGTCGGCGAGAAGATGCGGGCGGGCATCCTGAAGACACTCTATCTGAAGGCCGCGTCGAGCCTGACGGGCCGCGCCGTCTGCAACGGATACTCGCACGAGATGCCCGAAAGCGCCGGCGTCTATCACGTCTATCCGGGCGGCGGCATTTCGCGGCTGCTGGAGCCGACCCTGAGGCGCGTGTCCGACATCGTGCAGTTGGAATCGCCCGTGGAGGCTATCCTGGTTGAGAACGAGCGCGTCACCGGCGTGCGCGTTAAGGGACAGGATATCGTCGTCTCGGCTGCGATCAGTACCGCGCCCGTCAACGTGCTGCCCAGGCTGATCAAGGGATCCGACACGCTCAGCCCGATGGCGGAGTTCCGCTACCGGCCGATGATCTTCGTGAACCTGCGCTTCACCGGCCGGAACCTGCTGCCCGATACGATGCTCTGGGTGCCGGATCGCTCGCAGGCCTTTTTCCGCCTGACGGAGGCGCCGTTCTCGATGCCCTGGCTGGCGCCGGAGGGCAAGACGCAGATCACGTTCGATATCGGCTGCCAGGTTGGCGACGAATTCTGGACCATGCCCGAGGACAAGCTCGCCGCGATCTGCCTCGACGGGATCTGCCGCATCTTCCCCAACTTGCGGCAAAAATATCTCGGTTTCGGCGGGACACTGAAGACGCCCGTCGCCTATCCCGTCTACATGGCCAAGTACGAGGAACAACGCCGCCGTTTCGCGCGCGCCACGGGCATCGACGGTCTCTATAGCGTCGGCCGCAACGGGGAATTCGGCCATCTGCTGATGGAGGACGTCTACTGGCGCACCCTGCGCCGCATGCGGGATGTGGCGAGCTATGTTGGCGCACCTGCCGCCAGCGAGCACGAGAGCGCCCTTCCGCAAGGCCTCACGCCGGCGCTGGGCTGAACGGAATGGCGGTCGGGTACCGTCCTTCGGGCACTACATCACCGCGCCGATCTGCCAGGGAACGAACTCGTTGTCGCCGAGGCCCAGCGCCTCGCTCTTGGTGACCTCACCTGACGCCACCGCAAGCATCTTGGCGAGAATCTCGTGCCCCTTGGCGTCGATCGACACGCCCTCGTCGATGATATCGCCGCAGTTGATGTCCATGTCCTCCTCCAGCGCCCGATAGCAGGCGGAGTTGGTGGCGATCTTGATCGTCGGCGCCGGCTTCGATCCGAATGCCGAGCCGCGGCCCGTCGTGAACACGACGAGCTGAGCGCCGGACGCTATCTGGCCGGTCGCCGAGACCGGGTCGTAGCCCGGCGAATCCATGAACACGAAACCGGGCCGCTTCACCTTCTCGCCGTAAAGCAGGACGTCCGACAGCGCCAGGGTGCCGCCCTTGGCCGCCGCGCCGAGCGACTTTTCCAGGATCGTCGTCAGCCCCCCGGCCTTGTTGCCCGGCGAAGGGTTGTTGTCCATCGAGCCGTCGTTGCGCGCGGTATAGGCCTCCCACCAGCGGATCCGCTCGATCAGCCTGTCGCCGACCTCGCGCGAGGCGGCCCGCCTCACCAGCAACTGCTCGGCACCGTAGATTTCCGGCGTCTCGGACAGAAGTGCCGTCCCGCCTTGCCTGACCAGCAGATCGGTCGCCGCGCCCAGCGCGGGATTGGCCGTGATGCCGGAAAACCCGTCGGAACCTCCGCATTGCAGTCCCACGACAAGTTCGCTGGCCGGCACCGATACGCGCTCCACGGCGTTGACGATGGGCAGCAGCTCGCGGATGCGCGCCAGGCCTGCCTCGATCGTCTTGCGCGTGCCGCCGGTCTCCTGGATCGTCAGGCCGTGGAAGCGCTCCTCCCCGGACGCTCCGAACGTTTCCTTCATGCGTGCGATCTGCATCACCTCGCAGCCGAGGCCGATGAAAATCGCCGCACCC
>JAEUMA010000428.1 GCA_016793565.1 Rhizobiaceae bacterium | reverse complement strand
GTTCGCGGGCCCTGCGCTCGAGCGTGGCCCTGTCGTTGCGTCCGAAGCGCGCCACCGGTTCGCGGCCGAGGAATATGTTTTCGGCCACGCTGAGATTGGGGCACAACACCAGTTCCTGGTGAACGAGCGCAAGGCGCTTGGCCAGGGCCACGGTCGGATCGCTGAGAACGACCGGTTCGCCCTCGACGCGGATTTCACCGCTGTCGGGCGCGATCAAGCCATTCATGATCGACAGCAACGTCGACTTGCCGGCGCCGTTCTCGCCGACGAGCGCATGCACTTCGCCGGCCCAAAGATCGAACGTGACGTCCGACAGCGCCAGCACGCCGGGGAATGTCTTGCGGATCGACTTGACCTCGAGCAGCGGGGCGCCCATCGCCGTCACCCCGAATGGTACTTGTTGAGCAGCGCCCGGTGGCGATCCATGTCGCCGCGCAGGTTCTGGTAGACCGACGACCACACATCGAAGAAGTCCTGGTAGCGCTCGTGCAGCTTCGGATCAGGATCGATGGTCTCCTTGATACGCACGATGTCGGCCAGCGGCTCCGTCGGCGACCGGTAGATGCCGGCGGCGACGCCGGCGAGGATCGCATCGCCGATAGGGGCGGCCTCGCCGATGTCGGGCACCTTGAGCGGAAGGTTCACCACATTGGCGGTGATCTGGTTCCAAAAGCGGCTCTTGGTGGGGCCGCCGTTGAGGATCAGCCCGTCGACCTTCACCCCGGCTGCATTCGCGACCCGGACGTTGGAATAGAGGTCGAAGGCTACGCCCTCGATGAGCGCGCGGATGAAGTGCGCACGGCTGGTGGTGGGCCGCACGCCGAAGAAGACGCCGCAGGCATTGCTGTTCCAGTTGGGCGACAGCGTATTGCCGAGATAGGGCAGGTAGAGCAGCCCGTCGGCGCAGGCCGGCACCTGCTTGGCCTGCTCGGTAAACAGGTCGAAGACGTTGTGCCCCATGCGTTCGGCAAGCCGGAACTCGACGTCGCCGAACTGGTCGCGGAACCATTTCAGCGAAGCTCCGGTAAAAGCCATGGGCCCGTCAAACATGGTCAGACCGGGCAGTACATGCGGCCATTTGAGAATGCGGTATTCCTCGACGTTCTGTTCCGTCGGAATCATGATGCCGAGGTTCGAGCCGGTTCCCATCGAGTAATAGGCCTCGCCGGCCTTGGTCACGCCGACGCCAAGGGCGGCCGAGCTGATATCCGTGCCGCCGGCCGCCACGATGGTGCCCGGTCGCAGGCCGGTCTCCTCCGCCGCCTGCTTGGTGACCTCGCCGACCACCTCGTGCGACTGGTAGAGCCGCGGCAACTTCTCCAGCGGGATGCCGATCGCCTTGGCGACCGACTCGTTCCACCGCTCCTTCTGATACTCGTAGGCGTAGGCCAGACCGGCATCGCCCGTATTCATGGTGAAGTTGCCGGACATGCGGTAGGTGCAGTATCCCGACGGCGACAGGAACTTGTGGGTCGCGTTGAAGATGTGCGGCTCGTGCTTCTTGATCCACAGCGCCTTCGGATCGATGAACCATGGGGCGACACGATTGCCGTTGTTCTTGTTGATGGTGCCTTCGCCGACGCTGCGGCGGATGTCGTCGCACTCCTCCTCGGATCGGGAGTCCATCCAGATCATGGCCGGCCGCAATGGCTTGCCCGTATCGCTGACCGGCAGCGTCACTCCGACTAAGCCGGAAAGCGCGACGGCGGCGATATCGTCCGAGAAGCGCCCCTGCTCAAGGCACTGGCGAACCGCGGAGACGACGGCGCTCCAGTAATTGTTCGCTTCCTGCTCGGCCCAGCCCGGAAAGGGATGGAACAGCGGATGTTCCTGCGAGCCGAAAGCCACCACCTTTCCGGTGTTGGTGTCCAGAATGGCCGCCTTGACGTTGGTGGTGCCGATGTCGATTCCGAGCGTGAGGTGTCCGCCCATCAAGTCCTCCCAAATACCTAGCGGTTCGCTTTACGACGGCTCATCTTCGACAGGCCGACGGAGACGATCAGCACCACGCCGATCGCCAGGTTCTGATACCAGGTTCCCACGCCCCATATGGCAAGAAGGTTCAGTCCGGAAGCGAAGGCCACCGCGCCCAGCAGAGTACGCCAGGGCGATCCTACGCCGCCGGACAGCGCAGTTCCGCCGATGACCGCGATGGCGATGGCGGTGAGTTCGTAACCGGCGGCGAGCGGCGCGTCGACCGACTTCAACCGCGCGGTAAACACGATGCCCGCGATCGCGGCGCAGACGCCGCTGATCACAAAGGCGAGCACCACGTAGCGCTGCGTCTTGATGCCCGCGTAAAGCGCGGCCTTCTCGTTGCCGCCGATGGCGTAGAAGCGGCCTCCGCGCACGGTGCCGTTGATGAAGACCATCAGCACGAACAGCACGGCCAAAAAGATCAGGAAACTCACCGGCAGAGCGCCAATCTTCGCGTCGCCTATCCAGCTGTAGAAGGGCGATTTCAGGTAGTACGGGTGGCCGTTGGTGAGCACGTAGTTGAAGCCGCGCAGCGCCGTCAGCGTGACCAGCGTCATGATGAAGGACGCGACCTTGAAATAGGCGACGCCGATGCCGTTGATCGCGCCGACGGCGGCCCCGGTTGAAAGCGCGATCAGCACGACCGGCACGATGGGGCCGGCGTAGGTGTTGCCGCGCACCAGCCAGCGTTCGCCCAGAGCCGGCCCGAGCTTGGCCATCACCACCACGCCGACGATGATCGAAAAGATCATCAGCGCCGCGACCGACAGGTCGATGCGGCCGGTCAGCAGCACCACGGTCATGCCGAGCGACAAGAGGCCGATGACGGCGATGTTGCGCATCAGGTTTTCGAGGTTGAGCGCGGTGAGGTAATATTCCGACGTCAGGGCGCCGACCGCGAAGATCGCGACGATCAGCCAGATGATCGGATCGCGCGCCAGACCTGCGAAGAAAGGCCCTACATGCGGCGCGGCCGGCCCGGAAAGCTCGACGGTGCTCATTTGGCGATCCCCCTGTGCCGCATCCCGGGCAGCACCACGGCCAGGATGACCGCCGCCGTGACGACCTGCTGGAGATAGAGGCTGACGCCCAGCTGGTTGAGGATGTTGTTGACGATGCCGATGATCAGCGCGGCGACAAGCGTCCCGCCGATCGAGCCTACGCCGCCGGTCAGCGCCGCGCCGCCGAGCACCGTCACTGCCAGAACCGAAAGCTCCATGCCTTCGAGCCCGGCCGGGTTGATGTAGGAGAGCCGGGCACTTTCCAGCATACCGGCCAGCGCCGCGCAGACCCCGGAAATCATGAAGACCGTGGCGCGCACCCCGACGACGTTGATGCCAGAAAGCTCGGCGGCGCGGACGTTGCCGCCCGCCGCGTAGAGGGCGCGTCCGAATACGGAATAGTTGGTCAGGATTATCGCGGCCGCGCCGAGCAGCAGCAGAAGGACGACCGGAACAGGCACGCCGAGGAGGTCGCCGCGCCCGAGCCAGAGATAGGCCGCGATCGGTTCCGGATACAGCGCCTGCCCACCCGAAAAAATGTTGCCCAGCGCCCGCGCTATGCCCAGCATGCCGAGCGTCGCGATGAGCGACGGGATGCCGAAGGCGGCAACGAGCACGCCGTTGACCAGCCCTACGGCAAGTCCGGTCGCCAACGTGGCGCCGATCACCAGCGTTGCCGAGCCCGTCGGGATCAGCAGGCCGCCGACCACGCAGGACAGGATCGCGATGCCGGCGATGGAGAGATCGATCTCGCCGGTTATAACGACCAGCGTCATGCCGAACGCCATGATGCCGATCGCGGCCACGGCGAGCAGGATCACGTGGACGTTGGCGAGCGACAGAAAGGACGGTGCGATCGCCTGGCCGACGGCGACCAGGCAGATCAGCACCACGACGCGACTCAAGTCGCCGGCCCTCAGGTGCCGCCAAGGACCGGCAAGCCGCGCCGCTGCGGCGGGCTCCGCCACTTTGTCATCGAGCGTGGTCATACGAAACACCCGCCTGCCTCTATGGGTCGAGCCTGCCGGATCCGACGCGTACGGATCCGGCAGACGGCTTGGGAGGTCTACGTTCAGCCCGAGACTTCCGGCCCGTAGGCGTAGGGCCACTCGTCGGGCGTCAGGGTCTCGACGCCTTCGATGTTCATCTTCTCGCGGGTGATCATCGGCAGGTTCGGCGTCATGATGAGCTTGGGCGGCGCCTCGTTACGGCCCTCCTTCGCACCGATATGCATGACGACGGCGCGGATGCCGATATCGCCGATCAGCGGCGTGTAGGGCGACACCATGTCGATATTGCCGGCCTTGATCTCCTTCAGCACTTCACGGGCATCGTCGTTGGCGAGGATGACGATCTTCTTGCCACCCGGAGCGCTGTCGAGCCGGTTCGCTTCGCGGATGGCATCGAGCGCGCCCATCGCCTCCTCGCCGCCGGTGTTGAACGACACCGAAATGTCCTTGAAGGCCTGCAGGGCGTCAGCCGTGGACTTGAAGGCGAGATCGCGCTGGCTGTTGGTGTGGTAGTTGGCCA
>JAEUMA010000416.1 GCA_016793565.1 Rhizobiaceae bacterium | reverse complement strand
AAGAAATTCCATCAGATACCGCTCGGCGGCGGCGACGTCCAAATGGTCGGCGGTGTTTGACATGGTCTTGGTTCCGCGGCTTGACTTTGTTTGGCCCGGCGCGCTCGGCGCCGGTTTATGGATCGAAGTCAGATGCCCCAGGGCAGTCCGAGCATCTGCCAGACGGCAAACAGGATGGTCCAGAGCACAAAGATCCAGAGCACGTAGGGCAGCATGAGCGAGACGACGGTGCCAACGCCGGAGGTGCGGTCGTATCTCTGGGTAAAGCCGACCACCAGGGCGAAGTAGGCGTTCAGCGGAGTGATCACGTTCATCGGCGAGTCGCCGACGCGGTAAGCGGCAAGAACCGCCTCCGGCTCGACACCGAGCTTCATCAGCAACGGCACGAACACCGGCGCGAAGATCGCCCATTTGGCAATCGCGCCCGTCAGCAAGAGGTCGATGATCGCGACGACGACGATGAAGCCGATCAGCAGCGGCAGCGGGCCGATGTTGCCGCTCTGCAGGACACCGCCGAGGCCAAGCGCCATTACCGTGCCGATATTGGTGTAGGTGAAGTAGGCGACGAACTGGCTCAGCACGAAGAACAGGAAGATCGTGCCGCCGAGGCTGGTGACCGCCTTCTCCATCGCCTTGATGACATCGGTCAGCGTGCGCAGCGTGCCCGCGCCGATGCCGTAGCACCAGCCCGTCGTGAGGAACAGCAGCATGATGAAGGTGATCAGCTGGTTCATGAATGGGGAGTTGCCGATCAGCTCGCCGGTTTCCGGATTGCGCAGCGGCGCCCAGGACGGGAGGGTCAGCAGACCCATGACCACCAGGAGGCCGATCAGGCCGTAAAGTGCGTAGGTCAGTCCCCGCGCTTCCTCGGCTGAGAAGGTGGTGGCCTGCGGCTGGATGGCGTCGGGCTGGGCGTTCTTCGGGTCATAGGCGCCCAGCCGCGGTTCGATGATGCGATTGTTGACGATCGCGATCACCATCGTGAGGAAGATAACCGAGGCGAAGGAAAACCAGATGTTGGAGGCGAGCCCGACCGAGGCGTTCGGATCGACCAGCCGCGCCGCGTCGTTGGTGAATTCAACCAGCACCGCGTCGAGAGGCTTGATCAGCATGTTGACGGTAAAGGCCGCGGCAACCGAGGCGAAGCCGAGCGCGACACCGGCGACGGGATTGCGGCCGACCGCGAGATAGGCGACGCCGGCCAACGGGATAAGCACAAGGTAGCCGGCATCCGCCGCGACGCTGGAAACGATGCCGACGAAGGCTAGAATGTAGCTGAGCGCCCAGCCGGGGGAGACCGCCACCAGCTTGCGGATCAGCGTGGTCACCAGTCCCGACGCCTCGGCCACGCCGGCGCCGACCATCGCCGCGATCATCAGCCCCACCGCGGTGAAGCTCATGAAGTTGGGCACCAGCGACGAGTACATGAAGCGGATACCGTCGATGCTCAGCAGGCTGCGCACCCCGGCGGTGGCCATCTCGATCTCGCCGGTCTCCGCATTGATCTGCTCGAAGCTGACCGTCGCGTTGAACAGAGATAGCAGCGCTGAAAGAACGATGACGATCGCGATCAGGATGATGAAGATCACCACCGGGTGCGGAACCATGTTCCCCACTCGCTCGATCCCGTCCAGGAACCGCTGCATCACCGTTTTAGGCGCGGTTTGTGTAGTCGCCATATTTGTCAGCCCCTCAACCAACGCTGCGTGTCGGGGAGCCCGCGGCAGCCGCCGCTCCACTGAAAGACGATTACCTCGACAGCGGTGTGACACTACCTCTCTCGCGAGGCGAAATCAAAGGTCGTTCGAACGAAATTTGGATACGCCTCCAACAAGCACTTGGCGTCCGGGCGCGGAGCGAACCTCCCGCCGGCAGCGGCCAAGGCGTGTCGAATTCGCTCCCAGCTATTTCCGCCGCTTGGCGGGGCGCACCCCAAAAGCCGCCTCCACGCACAAGGCGAACAGGCTGTCGGCCACCCGGCGCGCCGCCACGGCGTCGCGCGCGAGGCAGCGGACGCCCCAGCCCGCCTTGCCGGGCAAGGCGGTGACGCCGACGATCGCGTCCGCGGTGGCGGCATCGGCCAGGACATCGCGGCCTGGAAGCCGCCCGCTGTCGCCGAGCACGAAGAAATTGGAGATGACCGCCCAGCCGGCGATGCCGGCTCTGGACTTACGCAAAGTCGCGCCGGCGATGTCGAAGCTGTCGCGTATCAGAAGCGTCCCATGCGGGTCGCGGACGGCGACGTCGGACCGCAGCCGGTCGAACGGCCGGCCTACCGCCGTCGGATCGTGGCTGGCGAAGGCGTCGGCGAGGAACATCACCGCGTCGGCCGCCAGCGTGGCCTCCAGTCCTGCATGGCAGGAGGCGCCGGGAAAAAGCACCAGCGGATCGGGCGTGTAGGCGAGGAAGGCGCCCTGATCGACCGCGATGCTCACATGCTGTCGCGAGGGCTTGCCATGACAGTCGTGGACAACGGTAGCCGCCTGCGTTGTAACGTGGGCGGCGGCCTTCGCACCGACGGCAAGGCGGCACGCGAGATCTTCCGCACGGTAGAGGCCGCCGGACGAGGATTGCAGGTAGACCGTCGACAGCGAAGGGATTGCTGCATCGAGCAGGAACGGCCGCGTCACATGGAACGGGTAGGAGACGAACTGCCGTCCGAGACGCGTCCTTTCGCCATGCCGGAAGAAGGCGAGTTCGAGGCGGCCGGAACGAGCCGCGCCGAGAGGCCGTGCAGCATCAAGACGCGGCCAGTGCGTCGTCATCGAAACAATACTGCGGCCATGATTCGATCGGCGACCGCGGCAACCCCTTCACCGGTGCGGCAGTTGGTCAGCGCGATAGGACGGCCGCCGCGCGCAGCCTCCGCCTCGGTCCGCATGCGCGCCAGGTCGACGCCGACATGCGGCGCCAGATCCTGCTTGTTGATCACCAACAGATCCGACTTGACGACGCCAGGGCCGTTCTTGCGTGGAATGTCGTCGCCGCCGGCGACGTCGATGACGAACATCCACCAATCGACCAGGTCGAGCGAGAAGGTGGAGGCGAGATTGTCGCCGCCGCTTTCGATCAGGATCAGTTCCACATCCGGGAACCGTTCCTCCAGTTCGTCGGCCGCCGCGATGTTCAGGCTCGGATCCTCGCGGATCACGGTGTGCGGGCAGGCGCCCGCCTCCACGGCCGAGACGCGGGCGGCGTCGATCAGGCCGGACCGGCGGATGCGCTCCGCGTCCTCCTCGGTGACGAGATCGTTGGTGACGATGGCCAGCGATACGCCGCGCTCGGCGAAGACCGGAATGAGCCGCTCGATCAGCGCCGTCTTGCCGGAGCCGACCGGTCCGCCGATGCCGACGCGGGCCGCGCCGACGCGCGAGGCGCCGGTGGCCGAGGTTTTCTGCTGCAGGTTCATCGCATCACCTCAGCATGTAGCGCTGCGCCAGCGGCAGCTCTTCCGCCGGCTCGCAGAAGGCCAGTTCGCCGTCCACGAAAACATCGAAAGTCTGCGGATCGACGCGGATGTCGGGGCAGACATCGTTGTGCAGCATGTCGGCCTTAGAAAGCTTGCGGTTGCCCCTCGATGGCAGCAACGCCTTCTTCAGGTCGAGTTCGCCGGCCAGCCCGCGCTCGATCGCCAGCGGGTTGACGAAGCAGGCCGACAGCGCCTGCTTCGCACGGCCGAAGGCTCCCCATTGCGGGCGCAGCATCAGCGGCTCGCAGGTCATCAGCGAGGCGGCGCTGTCGCCCATCGCGCCCCAGGCGATGAAGCCGCCCTTGATGACCAGCTCCGGCTTGATGCCGAAGAAGGCCGGGCGCCATACCACGATGTCGGCCAGCTTGCCGTCCTCCAGCGAGCCTATGTGCTCGGCGATGCCGAAGGTTCGCGCCGCGTTGATCGTGTATTTGGCAATGTAGCGCTTGATGCGCTCATTGTCGCCGATGCGCGTCGTCTCCTGCGGCAGGCGTCCGCGCTGCCGCTTCATCTTGTCGGCGAGCTGCCAGGTCCGGCAGATGACCTCGTTGATGCGGCCCATGCCCTGGCTGTCCGAACCCAGCATCGAGATGGCGCCGATGTCGTGCAGGACATCCTCTGCGGCGATAGTCTGAGCCCTGATACGGCTTTCTGCGAAAGCCACATCTTCAGGGATCGCTGGATTGAGATGGTGGCACACCATCGTCATGTCGAGGTGTTCGTCGAAAGTGTTGACCGTGAACGGATTGGTCGGGTTGGTGGAGGATGGCAGGCACCACGGCACGCCGGCGACGCGGATGATGTCCGGGGCATGGCCGCCGCCGGCGCCTTCGGTATGGTACATGTGGATGGTACGGCCCTTGATGGCGGCCAGCGTATCCTCCAGGAAGCCGCTCTCGTTCAGCGTGTCGGTATGGATCTGGACGGGGAAGTCGAGTTCGTCGGCGACCGCGAGGCAGGTGTCGATCGAGGCCGGCATGGTGCCCCAGTCCTCGTGCAGCTTGAGGCCGAGGCAGCCGGTCTCCATCTGCTCGACCAGCGAGGCCGGCCGGTGCGAGTTGCCGCGCCCGAGGAAGCCGAAATTGATCGGCCACTGTTCGGCCGCCTGCAGCATCTTGCCGACATTGAACGGGCCGCCGCAGTCGATGCCGACAGTGATCGGCCCGAGCGAGCCGCCGAGCATGGTGGTGATGCCGGAGGAGATCGCGTGCTCGCAGAGCTGCGCGCTGTCGAAATGCACGTGCACGTCGATGGCGCCCGCGGTTGCGATCAAGCCCTCGCAGTCGCGCACCGTGGTCGCCGCCGAGACGATGAGGCGCGGGTCGACGCCTGCCATGACGGCGGGATTGCCAGCCTTGCCGATGCCGACGATGCGGCCGTCTCGGATGCCGAGATCGCCCTTGACGACGCCGAGCACGGCATCGATCACGGTGACGTTGCAGAGCAGGAAATCGAGCGCGCCCTCGGCGCTGGTCACACCCGCCGCCAGCCCGGCGCCGTCGCGCAGCGTCTTGCCGCCGCCGTGCAGGCACTCGTCTCCGTAGACGGCATAGTCCTTCTCCACCACCGCCACCAGCGAAGTATCGCCGAGGCGCACGCCGTCGCCCGTGGTGGGGCCGTACATTGCCGCATAGTCGCGGCGCGAGAGCATAGCCATGGTGCGTCTCCCTCTAAGCGCCGCGGAAGCCGGCGGCGCGGGCGCGTTCCAGCGCCGCGGCCTTGGTGGCAGGATCGTCGGCGAGGCCGTCGGTCAGCGCGTTGAGGCCGGACAGAAGCTTCTCGCCGCCGAAGGTGGTCAGCACGACATCCTTCGCCTGGCCCGGCTCGAAGCGCACGGCGGTGCCGGCCGCGATGTCGAGACGCATGCCGAAAGCGGCCTCGCGGTCGAACTCCAGCGCCTTGTTGACCTCGAAGAAGTGGTAGTGCGAGCCGATCTGCACAGGCCGATCGCCTGTGTTGACGACGCGCAGCGTCCTTTTCGGCCGGCCGGCGTTGAGCTCTATCTCGCCATCCTCGGCAATGATCGCGCCGGGCTCGAGGGCGTCGACGGCGGACCCGGCCGCCGGACGCAGCGGCTCGTGCACCGTGACCAGCTTGGTGCCGTCGCGAAAAGTCGCCTCGACCTGCAGCATGGGCAGCATCGCCGCCACGCCGGCCATGACATCGTCCTGCGTCAGGATGGAAGAGCCGAAGGCCATCATCTCGGCCACCGAACGACCCTCGCGCGCGCCCTCGAGGATCTCGTCGGAGATCAGTGCAACCGCCTCCGGATAGTTCAGCTTCAGGCCCTTGGCCCTTCGCTTGCGGGCGAGTTCCGCGGCCGTGAAGATCGTCAACCGTTCGATTTCGGTCGGGGTAAGAAGCATCGCGCGGCCTTCCTCTTCACC
>JAEUMA010000399.1 GCA_016793565.1 Rhizobiaceae bacterium | reverse complement strand
TCCCGCGCAAAAAAACCACGGATGATCGCCACACAGACCGCCATGCCGACGCCGGCGGAAACGAAGTTCTGCACCGTCAGACCCGCCATCTGGCTAAAATACGACATGGTCGTCTCGCCGCCATAGGCCTGCCAGTTGGTGTTGGTCGTGAACGATACGGCCGTGTTGAAGGCGAGGTCCGGCGAAAGCGCGCCCAGCGCCTGCGGGTTGAACGGCAGCAGATGCTGCAGCCGCAGGATCGCGTATAGCAAGGCCCAGGATCCAAGGCTGAAGGCGAGCACGGATAGCGCATAGCGTGTCCAGTGCTGGCCCTGGTCCGGGCGGATGCCTGCGAGCGCGAACAGCCCGTGCTCGACCGGCGAGAGGACCGGCGACAGCCATGTCCTTCCGCCCTCGTAGACGTGGGCGAGGTAGAAGCCAAGCGGCCAAGCGAGCGCGGTAACCAGGACCACGTAGAGAATGAATTGCAGAATGTCGGGTGCCATGAGAAATGTCCTTGCGCGATCAGAACCGTTCCGGACGGGCCAGCGCATAGCCGAGATAGACGAGGAGAAGCGCGGCGACCGCGCCGCCGCCGATCAGGTCGAGAGCCATGACGAAACCTCAGAGCCGTTCGAGCAAGCGGACGGAGGCAGAAGCCGCGACGAAGAAGCCGGCGGCCAGGGCAATGTACAGAATGTCGAGCATGGGTCGCTCCGTTGTCTCGGGAGCGTTCCATCTATGGCGTGGAGGCATCAACGCGCGATGTGTTAGCGATGCGATCGGCGTAAACGACGCGTAAACGCGGCTGGGGAGAAGCCACACGCCGCCGCAGAGACCGTGTCCCCCCGCAACCGTCGCGGAGTGTGGCGAGCGGCCATATCCTCGGCTGTCGAACTCCTAGATTTCCGTGCGCTCAGCCAGCAGCAGTGCGTCCTCCACGTCGACGCCTAGCTAACGCCCAGTGTTCTCGATTTTAGTGTCCGGCCTTCAACACCAGACAGCGGCGGTTGTTGCGATCTGAACTGCGGCGAGGAAATTCTCGACTTTTCGGTCGTAAAGGGTTGTGATGCGACGGAAGTCCTTGAGACCGCAGAACATGCGCTCGATAGCCGTTCGGTGTCGATAGCGCCCGCCCAGGCCTCACGACCGACTGTGTGTACGACAACACCGGCTCGCTGATCTCGGTCACCGAGACGGATACGACTTCCCATTCCTTGCCTTACACGGCAAACGGCCAGACCCGGGTGTAGGCCAATACGTATACGACCGGCGGGTCGATTGCCGGCGGTTCACGGGCCTCTGCCAGAGGCTGGCGATACAGTCTACGACACCTATGACGGCTCTGGCTTATTGGCGACCTACACGGACGAACTCGGCCATGTGACGATGTCAACGCCGTCGACGGAGATCGAGGATGCCAACGGCCTGATAAGCCGGTTTATCTACGATACGCATAGCTGCCTGCTCATCAGGATCGACGACCTGTCCGGCGCGTGGCGGACCGGTTCAGCGCAAATGGAGACCTTGGTAGGTACCGTCCACGTAGAGGAGCGGGTCGATTGCTGCCGAGTTGGAGACATCCAACACGTTGGCGATGACGATCGTGTGGGAGAAGTGCTCCACGCGCCGTTCGACCCGGCACACGAAACTGCACTGCGCGTCTTCCAGGTAGCAAACGCCCAGCGCATGCGTGCGCCAGCGGCCTTCGGTAAAGCGAAGATGCCGCAGCTCGCTGGACGAAAAGTTCGATGCAAGGGTTTCGTGCCAGCGCGAGAGCACGCTGACCGCAAAGAGCGCGCCGACCTGAAGAGTCGGGTTCAGGCTTGCGCTTCGGTTGACGCAGGCTAGTAGCGATGGCGGGTCGACCGAAAGCGACGTCACGGCCGTGGCGGCCATGCCCTTTCGGACGCCGGCGTCATCCTGGCTCATAAGGCATACCGCCGCCGCCATCCGCCGCATCCCAAGCTTGTATGCGCCGACCAGGTCGTCTTGCGAAGGAGCAACCCACATCTCCGCGCCCATCATCGTACCATCCGGATCCATCGAGCCACAAAACATGCCTGACGTAACTTACAATCAAGTTGTCCTGTTTGTATAGATCTGAGCGACGATCATTTCCAGCGATCGGACGTGGGGAACAGGGGAGCAGGTCTTATGCAGTTAGGCGCATTTCTGATGCCGGCGCATCCGCCCTATCGCGGGCTGGCGGAAGGCCTATCACGACCTCGACACTATCGAATTTCTGGACTCCGCCGGCTATCGCGAGATCTGGATCGGCGAGCACTACAATCTGCCGGCCGAACCCCACCCTTCGCCAGACATTCTGATCGCGCAGGCGATACTTCGCACCAGGCAGATTGTTCTGGCGCC
>JAEUMA010000397.1 GCA_016793565.1 Rhizobiaceae bacterium | reverse complement strand
CGGTCGGCGGCATGTACAACAAGCCAAAGGAAGTGCCTGTGCCGGCGTGGCTTTTCTACTTCAACGTCGATGACATCGACGCCGCCGTCGAGCGTGTCAAAGCCAATGGCGGCTCGATCCTGATGGGGCCGAGCGAGGTTCCGGGCGGAAGCTGGATCGTGCAGGCGCAAGATCCGCAGAAAGCCTATTTCGCGCTGGTCGGCTGGAAGAAGTAAGCCGGAAAATGGCGCGGCGACCGGCCGGGCGCACCGGCCGGTTGAAAAGCCCGGCATGGCCTTGACATGGAAGGCAGGCGGCAAACACTAGTTGCAACCCGCGACGCCGGGGAATGCCGCGAGGTCCCATGTTCCAGAAAATCCTGATCGCCAACCGTGGCGAAATAGCCTGCCGCGTCATGCGCACAGCGCGACGTCTCGGGGTCCGCACGGTCGCTGTCTATTCCGACGCCGACGCCAACGCGCTGCATGCCCGCATGGCCGACGAGGCGGTGCATATCGGCGCAGCACCGGTCGGCGAGAGCTATCTGCGCGGCGACCGCATCATCGACGCGGCCCTGCGCAGCGGTGCTCAGGCGATCCATCCGGGCTACGGCTTCCTTTCGGAGAATCCCGGCTTCGTCGATATGGTCACGGCGGCGGGCCTGGTGTTCATCGGGCCCTCGGCGGCCTCCATCCGCGCCATGGGGCTAAAGGACGCCGCAAAGCTGCTGATGGAGAAAGCCGGCGTGCCGGTGGTGCCCGGCTACCATGGCGACAGCCAGAGCTTCGTGCTGCTCGCCGGCAAGGCCAACGACGTCGGCTATCCCGTGCTGATCAAGGCTCGTGCCGGCGGCGGCGGAAAAGGCATGCGCCGGGTCGATCATCACGACGATTTCGCGGAGGCGTTGGCGGCGGCGCGGCGCGAGGCCAAAGCGGCCTTCGGCGACGAGGCCGTCCTGATCGAAAAGTACATCGAGACACCGCGTCACATCGAGGTTCAGGTGTTCGGCGACAACTATGGAAACGCCGTGCATCTCTTTGAGCGCGACTGCTCGGCGCAGCGCCGCCACCAGAAGGTGATCGAGGAGGCCCCTGCCCCCGGCATGAGCGCCGAGATGCGGCAAGCGATGACAGACGCCGCGGTCAAGGCAGCCAAGGCGATCTCCTATTCTGGAGCGGGTACGGTGGAATTCATCGTGGACGCCTCCGAAGGCCTGCGGCCCGACCGCTTCTGGTTCATGGAAATGAACACCCGCCTGCAGGTGGAGCATCCCGTCACAGAGATGATCACCGGGCTGGATCTGGTCGAGTGGCAATTGCGCGTCGCCGCCGGCGAGCCCCTGCCCGCGATGCAGGAGCAGATCCACGCCTCGGGCCATGCCTTCGAGGCACGCGTTTACGCCGAGGATCCAGCGCGCGGCTTCCTGCCAGCGATCGGCACGCTCCAACATCTCCGGTTCCCGCAGGGAGCGGACATTCGCGTCGACAGTGGGGTGCGCCAGGGCGATGCCGTGTCGCCCTACTACGATCCGATGATCGCCAAGCTGGTGGTGCACGGCCCCAGCCGCGGCGAGGCTCTCGCCCGTCTCGTGGCCGCACTGGAAAGAACGGAAATCGCCGGCCTGGTCACCAACACCGCTTTCCTGCGGTCGCTGGCATTGGACCCCGACTTCGCCTCCGGTCGGGTCGACACCGGAATGATCGCGCGCCGGCAGGATGCGTTGACCGAGGTGCCGCCCCTATCGCCGCTTTCGCTCGCCAGCGCGTTCCTCGCGTCGGAAGGCGTTGAATGCGAGGAGACCGGCGCCGACCCGTGGGCCCGGCTTAGCGGCTATACGCACTTCCATCCGCTGGTACGCACCGCGCGGCTGCACCAGGGCGAGCGTGACCTGATCGCCGATGTCGTTGCCGGCCGCGACGGCACCTTCAGCGTTCAGATGGAGGGTAGCCCGGCAGTAAAGCTCAACGCGCGCGACATGGCGCCTCATGCCGAATGGCAAGGCCATATGGCGGTCTTCGAAGCGGGTGCAGCCCATGTTTTCGACTTGCGCGATCCTCTCAGTGCCGCCGAAAACGCCCTCGTGCATGCCGGCGACCTGCGCGCGCCGATGCCGGGGCTGGTCAAACTGGTTCGGGTGCAGGCTGGCGAGAGCGTTTCGAAGGGCCAGCCGCTCCTGGTACTAGAGGCCATGAAGATGGAGCACGCCATCGTCGCGCCGCGCGACGGCCTGGTAGCCGCCGTGGTGGCGGAAGGCGCGCAGGTCACCGACGGCACAGTGCTCGTCCGTTTCGAGGATCCTACGGACGGCTGATCGCAAAAGGCCGGCGGCTGCGTCGCACAGCAAAAGGCCGCGCCGGCCTTGTTTCTGCCGGTCGCGGCCTTGTTGTCTTCGAGCCCGTCCCGTGGCGTCCCCACGCCCGCGAATCTCTTGCTCGCCACCCGTCGCGCGCGGCTGGCCCGCCTCTCGGCTGCCGCGTTCTATGATTGGGGCCTGCCGTCTTGCGCGGCTTGGGCCCGACGGCGTCGCGCCGCCTGAAAACTCAGTGCGTGGTCATCCACTCGCGGGCGTCGCGCAGCGCCTGGGCGATCTGGCCCTTGGTCATGTTCGCCGAAAGTTCGGCGCGAAGCTCCGCGGCGCGTGCCGCGCCCTTGATCGCGGCGATGTTGAACCACTTGTGGGCTGCAACCACGTCCGGCTCGCAATCGCGGCCCGTGGCGTACATCAGGCCCAGCTCGAACAGGACGTCTGCCTGGGCCCCCGCGCCCATCGTCCCGAAACCAGCGTCGAACATCTCAAAACGTGCCATTTTCGTCCCCTGTCACTGTCCCGAGAGCGGTTCTTCTTGTCCCGTCAAACCCGCCCTTTCGATGCTTCCGAGAATGCCGCGGACGCTTGAATCCGCCGTTAAATGACGTGCTTAATTCGACGCAAACAAACTTCAAACAATCGGTAAACCACTGAAATCATTAAGCATGGGAATCCCGCAATTGCGGGCTTTCGGCTCAAATTCGCGCAAAATTCCATTGTGTCGCGGAAAGACTCCGCTAACCTTGGAATCGGCTCGCGGCGACGTTGGCGCGGAGCCGGAAGAAGAGACCTCGATGCGAACGGTATTGCTCGCGCTCGTCGTGCTCGCGGCATCCAGCGCAGCGGGCCTCGCAGACCCCATCGAAGGGGATTGGCGCACTCAGGCCGGTCCGATGGCGAACATCGCGCCCTGCGGCGGAAAGTTCTGCATCAAGCTCAAGACCGGCAGGCATGCCGGAAAGCGCATAGGCGTCTTCAGTCCGACGGGCGACGGCGAATATTCCGGCACCATCACCGATCCCTCGAAC
>JAEUMA010000381.1 GCA_016793565.1 Rhizobiaceae bacterium | reverse complement strand
TGTCGCTGTGCAGCATCAACCTGATGGGCGGCGCGCTCGAACGCTCCCGCAACAAGTTCCTGCAGGGGGTCCTATGACCGGGGACAGGGCCAGGATCCTCGACGTATCGGGGCTCTCCATAGACATCGTTGCGCGCGACGGGGGCCGGCGGCCCATCCTGCGCGACGTCGACCTGTCGGTGTCGCAGAACGAGGTGCTGGGCATCATCGGCGAGAGCGGCTCGGGCAAGACGGTGCTGTCGCGCGCGCTGGTCAACTGGATCAGTCCGCCTCTGGTCGCGAGCGGCGGCAGCATTTCCTATCGGGGACGCAACCTGTTCGATCTGCCGCCGAACGAGATGCAGAAGCTGCGCGGCCGCAAGGTGGCCTATATCGGTTCCGATCCCGGCAGCGCTCTCGATCCGACACTGCCGATCGGGCGGCAGATCATCGAGAAGCTGCGCGCCGTCGAGCCCGGCATTTCCACCGCCGAGGCGACCGCGCGCGTGCTGCGCGTGCTGGATGCGGTGCGCATTCCTTCGCCGGCCCAGCGTTTCCACGAGTTTCCCTTCCAGTTCAGCGGCGGCATGATGCAGCGCGTGCTGATCGTCGACGCGCTGGTGACCAATCCGGACCTGCTGGTCGCTGACAACATCACCCAGCCCTTGGACGTGACGGTAGCCGCGCAGATCCTGCGCCTGCTGCGCGAATTGCAGCGCGACTTCTCCACGGCCATCATCTTCGTGTCGTCGGCGCTCGGCGTCCTGAATGAAATCGCCGACAATATCCTGGTGCTGGCCGACGGCCGCGTGGTCGAGCAGCAGGATACGCGCAGCCTGATCGAAAAACCCGAACACGACTATACGCGCAACCTCATCGAGGGCCTGCCGCGCATCTGGGAGGCCGAGCCGATCGCGACGGCACCCGACGAAGCGGTCGATCCCACGCGCGAGGTGATCCTGTCTGTACGCGACGTCTACCGCTCCTACGCCACCAAAGACCGCGAAAGGCTGTTCGCCCACCGCCTCGTCCAGGCGGTGCGGGGCGTCTCGTTTGATGTCTACAAAGGCGACAATCTCGGCATCGTTGGCGAGTCCGGCTGCGGCAAATCCACCTTGTCGCGGCTTCTGAGCCGCCTGGAGGCGCCGGATCGGGGCCAGATCATCTTCAAGGGGCAGGACATCGCCCATCTCGGCAGTCGCAAGCTGCTCGACCTGCGCCGCAGGTTCCAGCTCCTGCTGCAGGACCCCTACAACGCCATCCCGCCGCATCTCACTATCGGCCGCACCATCGCCGAGGCGCTGCGCATCCATGGCGGCATGAGCGCCAGGGAGATGAACGAGCGGGTGGCCGCGACCATGAGCGAGGTCGGGCTGCGCGCCGATCTGATGGACAAGCTGCCGGTCGGACTCAGCGCCGGACAGCGCCAGCGCGTCAACATCGCGCGCGCCATGGTGCTGGAGCCGGAACTGCTGATCCTCGACGAGACGCTGTCGGCCCTCGACCAGGTGGAGCAGGGCAAGCTGCTGGACTTGTTCGAGCGGCTGCAGAACCGCCACGGCATAACCTATGTCTACATCTCGCACGATCTCAGCATGGTACGGCGGGTATGCAACCGCGTGGCCGTCATGTATCTCGGCCGGATCGCCGAGCTTGCCGGCAACGAGGCGACCTTCTTCGATCCCGCGCATCCCTATACGCGGGCGCTGCTGAGCGCCGTGCCGGCCATCGAACACAAGCCCTACGACACCGCGACCTATTTGCTGGAGGGCGAGCCGCCGGATCCGATCGACATCCCTCCTGGCTGCAGTTTCCGCACGCGCTGCCCCTTTGCCTTCGCGCGCTGCGCCACGGACGACCCCGGGCTGACCAAGCGCAGCGACGACGACTACGCCGCCTGCCACCTCGTCTCCGCCGGCGCCTCGGCGCCTCTACGGATGCCCGTCATCGACATGACGGCGCCTTAGCAAGAGGCTTCGACCGACTCCATTGGCGCGAGGATTGTCGTGCCGGCCATATCCTTCGATGGGGCACTTCATCATGGAATTCGACTACATCGTCGTAGGTTCGGGCAGCGCGGGTTCACCGCTCACGGCGCGGCTTGTCGAGAAAGGCTCCAGCTTGCTGCTGCTGGAGGCCGGCAAGAGTGAGAAACTGCATCTGACGCGCGTGCCCGCTGCGCTGATGCACACGATCGGCAACGAACGCTACGACTGGAAC
>JAEUMA010000337.1 GCA_016793565.1 Rhizobiaceae bacterium | reverse complement strand
CGCCTTGGCATCGAAGTCGTTCCGCCTTCCGTTAGGTCGTCCTTCGCGGCTTTCGAGGTGGGCGAAAGCAAGATCTTTTACGCGCTATCCGCCATCAAGGGCGTCGGCAATGCCGCCGTCGAGCACATCGTCGCCCGCCGTGCCGACAGGCAGTTCGACACGCTGGAGGATTTTTGCGAGCGCATCGATCCGAAGGTGGTCGGCAAGCGCGTCCTCGAAAGCCTTGTCGCGGCCGGTGCTCTGGATTGTTTTGGCCGCGAACGCGCGGCGATGATGGCCGGCGTAGAGCATATGATGGCCGTCGCACAGCAGGCGCAGAGCAATGCCGAAAGCGGGCAAGGCGATATCTTCGGCATTGGCGGTGCCCGTAAGCCGGAGCCGATCCGCCTGCCGGTGGTGGCGGCCTGGCTGCCGGCCGATCGTCTGCACCGCGAGTTCCAGGCCGTCGGCTTCTATCTCTCCGCCCATCCGCTGGACGAATACAGGGCGACGCTGCAGCGGCTCCGCGTGCAGAATTGGGCCGAGTTCTCGGCTGCGGTGAAGCTCGGCGCGACCGCAGGGCGGCTAGCCGGCACGGTGACCTCCAAGCAGGAGCGCAAGACCCGCACCGGCAACAAGATGGGTGTGGTGCAGCTTTCGGACATGACCGGCCAGTACGAGGCCGTGTTGTTCGCGGAGACCCTGGCACAGTATCGCGACATGCTGGAACCTGGTCGCTCGGTCGTCATCATGGTGTCGGCCGAGAACCGTCCCGAGGGCATCAACCTGCGTATACAGGCGGTGCAATCGCTCGAAGAAGAGGCGAGCAGGGTGCAGAAGTCGCTGCGCATCTTCGTTCGCGACCCCGAACCGCTGGGTGCGCTCGAGGCGCAGCTTTCGGCGCGGGGTGAGGGGCAGGTGAGTCTCGTCGTTCTGCGGGAGGGTGGTCAGGGCGAGATCGAGATCGCCCTGCCGGAGAAGTACCGAATCTCGCCGCAGATCGCGTCGGCCCTGCGCGCTGTCCGCGGGGTGGTCGACGTCGAGCTCGTCTAGAAATTGATGGAGAGCGCCAGGATCGGACCCTGCTGCGTGACGTCGAACAGGAAACCGTCCCTTTCGTAGTCCACGCCGACGGCGCGGTAGCCGGCCGTCGCTGAGAAGGTATCGTTGATGCGGTAGCCAATGGCGCCGGCTACATCCCAATCCAGATCGGCGCCGCCGGCCCCCACCAGGCCCCATCCCGTGAGATAGACGTCCGGCGTGATGTTGTAGCTGCCGCGCAGCCCCGCCAGCCCGTCCACCCATGTGGCGTCGTCCGTCCTGGAAATGCCGTCGAGCACGCCTCCGCGGAAGGCGATGCCCGTTTCGACGTTCCAGGTCTTGATTCCGGCCACCACGTCAACATGCCCGGAGGGAGTGTCGAGAATGGCGTAGCCCGACCCGATCATCCCCACGAACATCTCAGTAGAGACGCCAACGCTGCCGGCAAGGACGCCTCGCGGTGTGCCGAAGTCGGAAGACAGCTTGGTGTAGTTGACGTCGCCGAACAGGCTGAAGCGGTCGTACCTCGCTTCCGCCGACACCATCGCTACGGAATCGAGATGATCCAATATGTCCCGGAAGCTCCAATCCAGCCCGACCACCGGCAGCCCAAACTGCGCGGTCTCGCCCTCAAGGCTGGCAGCCCACGCGTAAGGCGTCACGGAGAACGACCAGCCGCTGTCGGTCTGCGTCGTCTCCGCGGTGGCGCTCAGAGGCGTGTAGATGTCCGCCGCCTGCGCTGCTGTAGCAGTGATCGCGAGAGACCAAATCCCGATGATCGGTACGATGGTTGTCGCGAAGGTCCTTAGCTGCGAAGCGAAAGACGTCAACTTGGCCATATGGTGGGCCTATTCCGATATCGAGTGACCTGTCAGCGCGTTGTACGGATCCGCCATGCTCTGTTCCTCGGTGCGGGCAACCGTGCCCGGCATGATTTCGAAGCGCGGATTGAAGTCGACGAGCGTTGCCGCCAGTTTGGCCAGCAAGGCGACGTCGCCATCTACCTTCGCGGTCCCATCCGCGATCTGGGCTTCCAGCGTCTTGGTTCCCATCATGGTCTGTTCAAGATCGGAGCGATTGATGGTCAAGGTGATGTCCGGGTTCGCCGCCTGGAAACCTCGGATGTTGGTCAGCGTCGCATTCTCGAGTTCGACGATGAATGTCTCGCCATTGTCCGGCGTAACAAGGTTCATGGTGAAACGCAGGCCTTCCGCCTTTCGGCTGTCCATGCGAATGCCGAGAAAGTTGAGGAACAGCTCCGTCGACATCGCCCGGATGACGTCGGGGCTCGAAGAACTCGCCATCTCGCCCTGAGAAATCCCGGTGCGCAGCTCGTAGGCGCCGTTCAGGAAGCTGTTCCGCAGGCCTGGATTCTCCTGCTGGTAGCCGAGCTGTTCGAAGATGTCGGCCAGCAGGTCCTTTGCTTCCGTGTTGTTGGGTTCGGCCTGCACCAACTTGTTCACGACCTCGAGGGCGAGCAGGTATTTGCCCTGATCGTGCAACTCCTGACCGCGGGCGATGATCTTGGCACTGCCGCCCATCATCTCGACATAGAGCGGTGCCGAATCGCCGGGCGACAGCGGGATCAGCGTCGCCGGGTTGCAGTCCCAGAAACCCAGATAGCGCTGGATGACGCCGCGCGAGTTGTGCTGCGGCGAGCCGTGATAGCCGCGGCAATCCCACTTCGCCTGGATTCCCTTCGGCACTTCGTAGACGTTGTGGATCTGGTTGATCGTCACGCCCTGGTTGGCGAAGTGCAGCACCTGGTTGTTCATGTTGGCATAGAGATCGCGCTGGCCGCGCATGATCTCCTGGATGCGCGCGTTCCCCCAGCGCGGCCAGTGGTGCGATGCAAACATGACCTCCGCCTCCTGGCCGAAAAGGTGGAGTGCCCTGCTGATGTACTTCGACCAGTTGAGCGGGTTGCGGACCGGCGCGCCGCGCAGCGTGTAGATGTTGTGCAGCGACGCGATGACGTTCTCGGCCATCCACAGCGCCTTGAGCGCGGGGATGTAGGTGTTCATCTCCGTCGGCGCCTCGGTGTTTGGCGTATCCTGGAAGACCATTCTCACGCCATCGACCTCGATTTCTTCGATGTCCTTCTCAACGAGCCTCGTTGGCGCGATCAACCCCAT
>JAEUMA010000325.1 GCA_016793565.1 Rhizobiaceae bacterium | reverse complement strand
TGCCGACCACATCGCCTTTGTGGAGCAGCAAGCGCATGCCGCCGAACGCACCGGCGATTGGGAACGCGTAGCGCGGCTGCGGCTGCGCCACCGCGGCGGCGAGCCACCGGCGCGACGCAGCGCCGCTCACGGCTGAAACAGGATCAGGCATGCCCGACGCACAACCCAATCCGCACCCCAAGGTAGGCCTGTTCGTGACGTGCCTGGTGGATCTGTTCCGCCCGCCGGTGGGCTTCGCCGCCGTCAAACTGCTCGAAGACGCCGGATGCGTGGTGGAAGTGCCGCGCGCGCAAACGTGCTGCGGCCAGCCGGCCTATAATTCCGGCGACCGCGCCGATGCCCGCGCCATAGCCGAGAACACCATCGAGGCCTTCGAAGGCTACGATTACGTCGTGGCGCCCTCCGGCTCGTGCGCGGGGATGCTGAAGAAGCACTATCCGGCGCTGTTCGCGGGCAACGCGCAGTGGCAAGAGCGCGCGGAAGCCTTTTCGAAGCGCGTGTTCGAACTCGTCAGCTTTCTGACCGACGTGATGGGCGTACGCTCAGTCGAGGCGCAGTTCACCGGCACAGCGACCTATCATGATTCCTGCTCCGGCCTGAGGGAGCTGAACATCAAGGCGCAGCCTCGTGCCCTGCTTTCGAGTGTCAAAGGGCTGCAGCTGACGGAAATGCAAGACCCAGACGTGTGCTGCGGCTTCGGCGGCACTTTCTGCATCAAGTATCCCGAGATCTCGAACGCGATCGTTCAGAAGAAGACGGAGACCATCGAGGCATCCGGCGCCGGACTGCTGCTTGCGGGCGACCTCGGCTGCCTGATGAACATGGCCGGAAAGCTGAAGCGGCAAGGCTCGAAGGTTGCCGTGCGCCACGTCGCCGAGGTGCTGGCAGGCTTGACCGACACGCCGCCGATCGGAGGCCGGTAGGACGATGGAGATCACGTCACCGCGCTTCAAGGACAACGCAGCGCACGCGCTGGCCGACCCCCAGCTCCAGAAAGCGCTCGGCAATGTGCGCGCGGGCTTCATCGACAAGCGGCAAAAGGCGGTCGATGGCTTGCCGGAGTTCGACCTGCTGCGCGACCGGGCGCGGGAGATAAAGGACCACGCGCTCGCCAATCTCGACCTCTATCTGGAGGCCTACGAGGCCAAGGTGAAAGCGACCGGCGGGCACGTGCACTGGGCCGAGACAGCCGAGGACGCGCGCAACATCGTGCTCGACATCTGCCGGCGGGCGGGCGCGCGCGCTGTGACCAAAGGCAAGTCGATGATCACTGAGGAGATCGGGCTTAACGATTTCCTTTCCGCGAACGGCATCAAGCCCGTCGAGACCGATCTCGGCGAGTACATCATCCAGCTGCGCGGCGAGCATCCGAGCCACATCATCGCCCCGGCCGTGCACCTCAACAAGGAACAGGTCGAGGCCGATTTCCGCAGAGTGCACGACCATCTCGCACCGTCGCGCGACCTCGAGGAACCGGAGGCTCTGCTGGGGGAGGCAAGGCGTGTTCTGCGGCCGGCCTATTTCGACGCCGATGTCGGCATCACGGGCGCGAACTTTCTCGTCGCGGAGACCGGCAGCTCGGTCATCGTCACCAACGAAGGCAACGGCGACCTCACGCAGATCCTGCCCAAGGTTCACGTGGTCGTCGCCTCGATCGAAAAGATCGTGCCGACGCTGAGCGACGTCGCGCAGATCCTGCGTGTGCTGGCGCGCTCGGCGACCGGCCAGGAGATGAGCGTCTACACCACGCTTTCCACCGGTCCGCGCCGTCCGGGCGATCCGGACGGGCCGGAGGAGTACCATGTGGTGCTGCTCGACAACGGGCGCTCGTCCATGCTGGGCACGGAGTTCCAGGACATGCTGCGCTGCATCCGCTGCGGCGCGTGCATGAACCATTGCCCCGTCTACCACGCCATCGGCGGCCACGCCTATGGCTGGGTCTATCCGGGACCGATGGGCGCGGTGCTGACGCCGTCGCTGATCGGGGTCGACAAGGGCGGCCATCTGCCCAATGCCTCCACCTTTTGCGGGCGCTGCGAGAGCGTATGCCCGATGCGCATCCCGCTGCCAAAGATGATGCGGAGCTGGCGCGAGCGCGAGTTCGAACGCGGGCTCAACCCCGCGCCGCAGCGATATGGCCTCGGCCTCTGGGCGTTTTTCGCCAAGCGTCCCCGCCTTTACAGGCTGGCGGCCTCGATCGGCATTCCGGTGCTTTCGGCTTTCAGCTTCGGCAAGGGCGCCTTCGGGTCGCTGCCGCTGGCAGGCGGATGGACCAAGCATCGCGACATGCCGGCACCAGAAAGCCGCACCTTCATGCAGCAGTGGCGCGAACGCGACGCCGTATCGAAACAGGCAGCGGCATGAGCGCGCGCGACGCCATCCTGAACCGCGTCCGCAACGCGCTGAAGCCCGGCGCCAGCGAGGCCGAACGCAGGCGCCTCGTCGACGAAAGGCTGACCGCCGCGCCTAACGGCGTGATTCCGGCGCGCGGGCAGCTTCCGGAGCAGGAGCGCGTCGCGCTGTTTTGCACGATGGCGCAGAAGATCGCCGCCACCATCGAACGCGTCGGCAAGGCCGACGACGTGCCGAAGGCGGTGACGCAATACCTCCGCGCGAAGAACCTGCCCGCCAGCGTCAGGATGGGCGCAGATGGGCGCCTTGCCGCGATGCCATGGGCGAAGCAGCGTTCGCTGACCGTCAAGTCGGGTCCGTCCGACGGCGACGACGAGGTCGGCGTCAGCCACGCGCTGGGCGGCGTGGCGGAGACGGGCACGGTCGTCATGGAGTCGGGGCCCGCCAATCCCACCACCATCAACTTCCTCCCCGAGCATCATATCGTCGTGGTCGACGCGAAAGACGTGGCGGGCGACCTCGAAGCCGTCCTCGAACGGGTGCGCCGGGCCTACGGCAAGGGCGAGATGCCGCGCACGCTGAACCTCATCTCCGGCCCCTCGCGCTCCGGCGACATCGAGCAGAAGATCATTCTCGGCGCACACGGTCCGCGAGCGCTGCACCTGATCGTGGTCGGATAGCGGTGGCGGGCAGTATCGCCCTGGATGAGGCACGCGGCCCCGAAGGCATGCGTCTCTACGCTATCGGCGACGTGCACGGGCGGCTCGACCTTCTCGAAGCCATGCATGCCCGCATCGCGGCGGAGATCGCGGCGGACCGTCCGGCCGACTGGCGCATCATCCACCTCGGCGACTACATCGACCGCGGCCCGCAATCCAGCGGCGTCATCGACCGCCTCATCCACGTTGGCCGGGACGACCCGCGCAATCTGTGCCTGGCCGGCAACCATGATGTCGGGCTGCTCGATTTCCTCGCCGAGCCGCAGGAGGCGGCTCTCTTCGTTCGCCACGGCGGCGTGGAAACCGCACTTTCCTACGGCGTCGGGCTCGGCACCGAATCGGTCGGGGAACTTCGCCGCGCCCACGCCAGGTTGGTCGAAGCCATACCCGCGGCGCATCTGGAATTCCT
This sequence comes from Rhizobiaceae bacterium, assembly GCA_016793565.1. GTDB lineage: Bacteria > Pseudomonadota > Alphaproteobacteria > Rhizobiales > Rhizobiaceae > JAEUMA01. The sequence continues at coordinate 1,535 of JAEUMA010000325.1, read as the reverse complement.
GCGCGGGCTGACCTATGCGCTGGATTTCGGCGATTTCTTCTTCTGCCACGCCGGGATCAAGCCCGGTGTTCCGCTGGAACAGCAATCGCCGCAGGATTTGATCTGGATCCGCGGCGAGTTCCACAACGCAGCGTCGCTCCACCCGAAGGTCGTGGTGCATGGCCACACGCCGGTTTCCACGGCCGAACTGAGGCCCAACCGCGTCAACGTCGACACCGGCGCCTATTTTTCGGGCCGGCTGACGGCGTTCGTGGTGGAGGGAGACGAGAAGCGGCTGATCGAGGTCAGCGAAGAGAGGCGGTGACGCCGTATCCGTCGACGGCGGCGTGGCCGTTGGCGGCGTCGGCGGCATAGATGCCGATGCCTCCGATGACGATTGCAGCAAGCATGGCGAAGGACAGGAGCGCGGCTCTCACGGGTGTCATCTCGGTTAAGGCTTCCTGACCTTTAGACATCAACTCAGTTACAAATTGGTTTCGTCAGGCGCGTTTTCAGTGTCGAAGTCGACCCCAAAAACGGATCAGCATTCGGCCGGTTCCCGACGGAGCGGCACGTCTATGAGGCAAAAGGTGATTCCGCTACCGCAACCGGCGACGGTGAGAGCGGATTCCCATGAGCGTTGTGAAAATGCCACGCCTGCCGCCGGGTCAGGCGGGGGACGGATCGGCTCCGCTAGGCGCCGACCGTTTGCACCCAAGCACGCGCGAGCGTCAGCCCGGCGGCATCGGCGGCCGGGCCGTGGGCAGCGGCTTCCCATTCGTAGCGCGCCGGCCATTGCGGGTGGCGCTCGGCTATCGTCTCGGCAAAATCGGTCTGCCAGTCGGCGACTAGCGAGCGGTCCGCCTCGAAGTGAAACTGACAGCCATAGACGGCGCGGCCTACGCGGAAGGCTTGGTTGGCGGCGGTGCCGTTGCCGGCAAGAAGCACGGCCGACGGCGGCAGGGTGAAGGTATCGTCGTGCCACTGGAAGATCGGAAAGGACGCCGGCAGCCCCGCGAAGACGGGATCGCCGGCGGCCGCGCCCGTCAGGCTGACATTCTGCCAGCCGAATTCCGGCGCGGCGCCGAGCAGATTGCGCCCGCCGAAGGCGCGGGCGAGCAGCTGGCTGCCAAGGCAGATCCCCAGAACCGAACGGTCGCGCCGCTCGAAATCGCGCAGCAGTTCCAGGAGATGCGGGATATAGGGATAATCCTCATCGTCGAGCGCGCTCTGCCCTCCGCCCAGCACGACCACGCCGTCGTGCGACGAGGCGTCCGCCGGCAGCTTCTCGCCGAGATGCGCCATGCGCTGATCGATCTCGGCGCCGGCCTCCCGAAGCGCGCGCCCGACCTGGCCGAGCCCGGTCTTGTCATAGTTCTGAACGACCAGCACACGCATGGAAACCCGCCAGGAAATCCGGTGCAGGAAAAACGGGACCAGCGGACCGCCGCCGCCCGAAGGACGCCATGGTCTTATCGAAATCTTCCACGGCGGTGCAAGGGCGCAAGCTGCGGACCAAGAGCAATGCTGAAGAAAAGCAATATCCGATTCACGCG
>JAEUMA010000317.1 GCA_016793565.1 Rhizobiaceae bacterium | reverse complement strand
AGTCGTCGACGATGTCGAGCGTGACAGTTCCCGTGAGCGGATCGCGACGGATGTCGCGGCTATGCGTGGGTTCGCGCAGCGCCTCCGTCCGCCAGGGCGCGGCGGCCTCCGGCGTCTCGAAGCGCCATTCGTCGCCCGAGCCCGACTGGCGCAGCGGCAGGTCGACCGCGCCTTCGTGAAGCGTGAGCGTCACCGGTTCCGGCGACGGCCACACCAGCGGCCAATAGGCGGACGAAATCGCTATGCGCAGACGGTTGCCCGGCGCGGCCTGGTAGGCGATGTCGTCCAGCTTGATGGTGATCTGCATGCGCTCGCCCGGAACCACGGCCTGCGGGAAGGCGTGGCCGTTGCGGTGGCACAGGTTGAAGACGCCGTAGGTGATGCGGGTCGAGGCGCCGTCGGCATTGACTTCGCACAGGCGCACGACGGCCATCGCGCTGGGCTTGTCCGCCGACAAAACCAGCCGCACGACCGGCGCGCCGACGATGTCCATCGGCGCGTCCAGCGGCCGGCTGTCGAAGCAGACCGACTTGGAGTCGTCCTCGCGCTGGTCGCCCGGCATCTCCGGCCCGAGCCAGATGGCGCAGTATTCGCCGCCGGCCATGCCGCAATCCTGCGGCGAGGCGATCGCCGTGGGTGCCATGGCGACTGAAGTCGGCGTCAGCGCGCCATGATGGCCGAGATGCAGGCGCTCGTGGGCGATATGCGGCGCCGGCCATGTCTGCTCGACGATCCAGCGGCCGGGCCGTTCCTCGTACCAATCGCGGGGCGGCACAGAATCCATCAAATAGAGGCGCATGGCGGGGTCGTTCTCCACGCCGGTCGGGATATCCTTCAACCAGCGGTCCCACCAGCGCAGCGCCTCCTGCAAAAAGCCCATCGCGGGCTTGGGCACCGCGAAATGCGGATATTTGTGGATCCAGGGGCCGACGATGCCCTTGGCCGGCGAGGACAGCCCCTCCACCAGACGCGAGACCGCGTTCTTATAGCCATCGCCCCAGCCGCCAACGGCCAGCGTTGCCGCGGTGATTGCGGAAAAATCCTCGCAGACCGAACCGCGGCGCCAGTAGCCGTCGCGGGTCTGGTGGCGGAGCCAGACAGCCGGAAGGAACGGCTCGTGTTCCAACCGGTTGAGCCACATGGCGCGCCATTTCTCGCCGACCAGTTCCGGATCCGGCGGTCGCGAGGAATAGGCCAGCATGGTGGAGCCCCAGCCGAGATTCTCGTTGAGCAGCAGTCCGCCCTTGTAGTGGATGTCGTCGGCGTAGCGGTCGTCGGTCGAGCAGAGCGTGATGATCGCCTTCAGCGCCGGCGGCCGCTTCGCCGCGACTTGCAGCGCGTTGAACCCGCCCCAGGAGATGCCCATCATGCCGACTTTGCCGTTGCACCAGGACTGGGATGCCGCCCAGGCGATCACGTCGCAGGCATCCTGAAGCTCCTGCTCGGTGTATTCGTCCTCCATCAGGCCTTCGGAATCGCCGTTGCCGCGCATGTCTACGCGGATGCAGGCGTAGCCGTGGCCGGCCAGATAGGGATGTGTGAGCGAGTCGCGCGCGGTCGTTCCGTCGCGCTTTCGATAGGGCAGATGCTCCAGGATGGCCGGCACCGGCGACTGGTCCGCGTCTACCGGCATCCAGACGCGGGCAGACAGCCGGCAGCCGTCCGGCATGACGATGCCCATGTCGGCGAACTCGATGACCTGACGGGGAAACTCGGTGATGGTTTTCATGCTGTGCCCTTCGTTTGCCGAATGAGGCACGACGCGCCACGCTGACGCAAGGCCTCGCCGCGCCATCCGCGATCCAGGTTGCGGCGGGCCGCCTTTAGCGCAGATCGTTAACCAGTTTGCGATGCTTGTCCAAAAGGCTCATGAACGGGATCGTAGCCATCGCGATCGCCGCTCGGAAAAGTGTCCCAGCAGGTCGACCACCTCGCTCGCCCCCATTTTGGTTGCAGATCAAGACCGGCGTCCGGTGCGTCCAGCCTAAGAAAGCTCAGTTCAGCGGAATGTCGTTCTCGGCCTTGCTATCCTGGTACTCGGCGGACAGGGCGCCGTAGCGGTTGGCGATACCGGCGATGCGCGTCTCCAACTCGTTGCGACGGTCGGCCGGCAGTTCGCGCAGCAGCTTGCGGATGGAAAAGCTCTTCCAGTAGGCGTTTTCCGCCCGGTAGCCGCCGGGATCGAGACGAAAAACTTCTTTCAGGATCTTGAGGTCGTGCGGGATGGAAAAGCTGTCGCGCGAATCCTCGTGGCTGAAAAGGTAGTAGAAATTGTCGAAGCCGGCCCAGGTGATCGCAGACAGGCAGAGCGAGCAGGGCTCGTGGGTGGCGACGAACAGGCAATCGCCGGTGTCGGGGCGATCGGCCTTCGGCATTTCGTAGAACCGCTT
>JAEUMA010000309.1 GCA_016793565.1 Rhizobiaceae bacterium | reverse complement strand
CAGCGGTTGACCCAGCATCAGTGCCGCCACCATCGAGATCAGCGCGATGGCGTCGACACCGACCCTTCCCGCCAGCAGGTCGCGGACGATCGACAACAGCAGAACGACGATCACCGGCAGGGTGGCGGCCGTCCATATGGCGGCAGGCGACAGCATGGTCACGTCGCCCTTTGCGACCAGCAGACCGGCGACGGCGCCCGCCACCGCGACGCCCAGTAACAGCCTCCGCACTGCCTGCTCGCGCAAAAACCTCTCCTTGTCCCGAGGCGGTGAGGGCGGCCCGGGTTGCGACGATCTATCCCGGCACTATCGCGGCCTGCCTTGATCCAGGACAAGGCGGCCGGGCGCCGTTTCAGCGCTGCAGCGTCTCGATATAGCGCGTCAGTTGCTCGACCCGCAGGCTGGAGACAGCCTCGCCCTCGTCGGGGCCATAGGTCTCGCGATCCTCTTCGCGGAAAGCACGGCCCCAGATCGGCATGTCGCGGGTGCCGTGGGCGGCGATCACATAGCGTCCGTCGATGGTGGAATAGACGTTCAGGGACGGAAATTCGCCGCCGTTCCGCTCGGCAAGACGCGTCAGATCGGCCGGCCGCTTCTGCAATTCGTCAGCCATCGGCCCGTCGCCTCTGCCCGACTGGCCGTGACAGACCGCGCAGGAGTTCATGAACTCGACCTGCCCGTAAGTCATTTCCTGCGCCTTCGCGCCCACGGCCGCGCAGACCCCGACCGCAACCATGGCCATCAATCGTTTCATGAAGCATCTCCCACCATCTGCCGATGATGACCGGTCCGCGAGCCGACCGCATTGATGCCGGTCAACCCGGCGGCGGCTTGATCCAGCGCAATGCACGGACCCCCGGAACAACCAGAATGAGCGTTTGCAGTGTGAGAGGAACGCGCATGCCAACGGTTGCGGGACGACTGGGGCTATGGTTGCTGCTTGGGATCGCGGCCTCGACTACGGCAGCCGACGCGCAGAGTGCCATTGCGCGTGGCAAGGCGATCGTCGAGGCCAACTGCGCGCGCTGCCATGCGGTCGGACGAACGGGCGAAAGCACGCATCCGGAGGCGCCACCGTTCCGGACGCTCTCCAGCCGCTATCCGATCGAAGCGCTGGAGGAAGCCTTCGCCGAAGGCATTTCGACCGGCCATCCCGACATGCCGCAATTCGTCGCCACGCCCGAGCAGATCAAGGCGATCATCGCCTACATCACCAGCATCCAGAATCATTGATGCGGCGTGGAGCTATAGGCGAATAGGCGAAAGGGCGATGTCCTTCGACCATCGGATCGGACTAGAGTGACCTACATGGCGTCCGCCCTTCGCCGGGTGCGAACTCAATCCAGGAAGACAACGGGAGAACCCATGAGATACAAGGCTTTCCTACCGCTGGTGACTTATCCCGATCCGGTCTCGGAAGCGACCGCGGCCAATGCCGTGGGTATGGCGGCCCGGCTGGGGTCGGATCTGCACGCGCTGGCTGTCAACGTGACGTTTCCGCCGGTCTCCAACGCGCTCTCGCGCTTCCTGCTGGACACGCCGCAGATGATACGCGACGGCGAGGCGCGCAGCCGCAAAGCCGGCGAGAACCTGCTCGCAGCGGTAAGTGAAGAGGCAGGCCGGCATAAAGTCACGTTCACCAGCGCCGCGATAACCGCCGCTCCGGCCCTTCTGGCCGAGGCTGCCATGCTGGAATCGCGCTACTTCGACTTCGTGCTGCTCGGCTGGGAGCCGGACAACGAGACCTGCCGCATGACCGCCGAGGCTCTCGTGTTCGGCGCCGGCCGTCCAACGGTACTGTTGCCGGCGTCGGCACGGGTTAGGGCCATCGAGCATATCGCCATCGCCTGGGACGGCAGCCGCGTCGCGGCGCGTGCGCTGGCAGACGCCGGCGGCCTGTTGCCGAAGGCGGCGCAGATCTCGGTGCTCACCGTGGTGGACGACAAGCCGCTGCCCGAAGGCGCGCCCGGCGAGCATCTCGCCGAGAGCCTTCGCAGCCGCGGGCTGTCCGCGCAGGCCG
>JAEUMA010000247.1 GCA_016793565.1 Rhizobiaceae bacterium | reverse complement strand
GTTCCGCACGGCCCACGACGTGCTCATGAAGCTGGAGGCGATCAAGAGCCGGCTGACCGAGACGAAGGATCGTCCGTCCGGCATCCTGCGCGTCACCACGACGGTCGGCCTCGGCGCCGGCTGGCTGACCGAGCGTGTTCCGGAATTCCTCGATCTCTACCCAGAGATTCAGCTGCAGCTGATCTTGGCGAACGAGGAACTTGACCTGACGATGCGGCAGGCGGATTGCGCCCTTCGGCTGCGTCAGCCGCAGCAGCCCGACCTTATACAGCGTCGCCTATTCACTGTGCACTTCCACCTCTATGCATCCGCCGCGTACATCGAGCGCTTCGGCAAGCCGGCTTCGATTGAGGATCTGAAGCGTCACCGCATCATCACCTTCGGCGAGCCGGTGCCGCCGCACCTGAGCGAGCTGAACTGGCTCGAGACGGTTGGCGACTTCGAAGGCGGCAAGAGGATAGCTACCCTCCAGATCAACGACATTCTTTCGATCAAGCGCGCGGTGCAACGCGGAGCCGGCGTTGCAATGCTGCCGGACTACATCATCGAGAAGGAATCGCGCCTTATCCAGCTGTTGCCGGAAACGGAGGTACCGTCCTTCGATACATACTTCGCTTATCCGGACGCCATGAAGAATCAGGCCAAGCTTCACGCGTTCAGGGACTTCATCATCGCCAAGGCACGAAACTGGTCCTATTGACCTTTGTACCACAGATGCCGTTTTTTTGCATGGGTGCATTGCAAAGATTGGTGCTTGTTTCTTGGGCACGAAGCGCTCATATATTGGCCATCTCCTGGACGCGTTCTCCTCCCATTAGCGTCCTCGAGTGTTCCCCTCTGGAGGTTCAGCCTTAATCGGCACTTCCAATCAAACTAGCCGGATCATTCGATCCGGCTTTTTTTGTGCCCGAATTTTAGCACGGTCTTGCACGTAACGGTGTCGTGTAACCTAAGGTAACCTGCCGGCCGGGGCGCTAGCTGCCTAACTTCTGAGACGGGCGCGTCGCTCGGCGGGTGTAGGTGATGGGGGCATCATCCACGATCCAAGGAGCGCCGCGTCCTGCCTTCTGCAGGCCGTTCGGAGCCGAAAACGCTGGCGCCAGCTTCACGTGAACAATACCGTGGGGTCCATACCCTTGTAGAGGCCAGCAACCTCGGCCGCGTAACCGTTGTAGAGTAGCGTCGGCACCATCTCGCCGGTATGCAGGACGCGCTCGCGTGCCTGGCTCCAGCGCGGATGCGGCACGTCCGGGTTAACATTCGCCCAAAAGCCGTATTCGCTGGGTTGAATGGCCTGCCAAAGCCCCACTGGTTGTTCTGTCACGAAGCTGATCTTGCGAATCGACTTGATCGACTTAAAGCCATATTTCCACGGCAGCGCCAGTCGCAGCGGCGCTCCGTGCTGCTTGACCATCGGCTTCTCATAGGCGCCGGTCACCATGAAGGCGAGGTCGTTGGCGGCCTCGGCCATCGAGACGCCTTCGACATATGGCCAGGGATAGAGAAAGTCGTTCTGGCCGGGCGCCATCTCCGGGTCGAGAAACGTTTCGAAACGGACGTATTTGGCGCCTGACTGCGGCGATACCATCGCCAGCAGTGCCTTCAGCGGAAAGCCGGTCCAGGGGATTGTCATCGACCAGGCTTCAACGCATCGGTGGCGGTAGAGGCGCGTCTCAAGTGGGAGCTTGCGTGCAAGATCGTCGAACTGAAGCGTCACCGGCTTGTCCACTAGGCCGTCGATCGTGATCTCCCATGGACGTATCCGGAGCTGCTGGGCCGCTTCTGCCACCTGCTTGTAGGTACCGTACTCATAGAAGTTGTTGTAGTTTGCGTTGACCTCTTCAGGCGTGAGTTCGCGGTCGAGCTGGTAGGCGTCGTTGCGCGATGCCGGATAGAGGTCCGCCGTCGGGTCCGCGTCCTGCGCCCGCGAGGCAGCGGGCAGTGCGGCGGCGCCGAGGCCGAACCCCATGCCGAGAAGAATGGAGCGTCGGTTCAGGAACGCCGCTTCCGGCGTGGCCCGCGCCTCCCTTATCGTCCAGGATGGACGGCGGTGTACATAGGTCATGATGGCATCCTCCGGCCTTGAGCGGGTCGCGCTGCTTCTTTACCTATAGCGTCAACGAAATAGGGGCGGAGACTATCCGCCCTCTACATCACATTCGCGTGGCGCCAGCTTTTGTTACGCGCGCAATGCCGGTTTGGTTCTCACGCGGCCTTGCTGGACGCGTTCATCACCTCGTCCGCCAGCCGCCCGGTCAATTCGGCCATGTGGTCGAAGCTCGCTCGGTAGCTGGCAACGCCGGCCGTCGCCGAGCGCAGTTCCACGATCAGGTCCGTCAGTTCGGACTGAGGCATGGTAGCCTCTACGATGTCCCAACCCGGCCAGCCCGGTCGCGCGTCGAAGCCCAGGATCTGGCCACGCCGCTGCGAGACGATCGCCGTCACCCTTGCCGTCGATTCACTCGGCGTCGCCACCTCGACCTTCATCACCGGTTCCAGCAGCACCGGCGAACAGGCTGTCATGCCTTCCTTCATGGCGACCTTGGCCGCCATCTGAAACGCCATGTCGGACGAATCGACACTGTGGTAGGAGCCGTCCGAGAGGTTTACGGAAAGGTCCACGACGGGGAAGCCAAGCGGTCCGGTCTTGAGATAGTCGCGTACGCCCGCCTCGACGGACTGGATGTACTGCTTGGGCACGACGCCGCCGGTGATCGTATCCGTGAAGGCAAAGCCGGAACCGCGGGGCAGCGGCTTGATCTCGATGACTACGTCGCCGAACTGTCCGTGTCCGCCAGACTGCTTCTTGTGGCGGCCGCGCTGCTGGGTGCCCTTGCGGATCGTCTCGCGGTAGGGGATGGCCGGTTGACGCCGTTCGACGGCGATTTGGTTCTTGCCTTCAAGTTTCTCGACGATTACGCGCAGATGCATCTCGCCATGGCCGGACAATATCGTCTCGCCGGTATCCTGGTTGTGGGATAGCGCCAGCGAGGGGTCTTCTTCCGCCATGCGCTGCAGCGCAGAGGACAGCTTCACGTCATCCTTGCGTTCGCGCGAGCGGAGCGCGACGACGAATACCGGCTGAGGCGCCTCCAGGCTGACGAGCGGCTTGATGCCTCCCTTGGCTGAAGTCAGAGTGTCGCCGGTGCGTACGTCGTCGAGCTTGCCGAGCGCCGCCGTCTCGCCGGCTGTTGCTGACGAAAGCTTGGCCTGGTCCTTTCCGAGAAGCCGGTAGATGCCGGAAACCCTTGCGACGGTTCCGTCGCGGTAGAGTTCCATCCCGTCGGCCAGCTGGCCGGTCAGCACACGCGCGACGGAAAGCTTGCCGCCATGCGGTGTATGGATGGTCTTCATGATCTGGATCACGGCGGCGTTGCTGTTGTCCACACCCAGGCGAGCGCGTGTCGCCTCGATATCGGGCGCATCGTGGCGGATCGCCTTCAGCAGCCGCAACACGCCGTTGCCTCTCTCGGCTGTTCCGATCAGAACCGGCGTGATCGAGCCTTCGCGCAGGTCGGCGGCGAGATCGTCGAAGATTTCGTCCTTTGGCGGCTCCTTCTCCTCCAGAAGCTGTTCCATCAGCAGGTCGTCATGGTCGGCC
>JAEUMA010000246.1 GCA_016793565.1 Rhizobiaceae bacterium | reverse complement strand
CTCGGCCGCATCAACATGCCGCTGGTGGTGGTGCCCGACGTGCTGGCCGGCCTGGTCGCGCTTGGCGAGGCGGCGCGCGCGCGCTCACAAGCCAAGGTGATCGCCGTTACCGGCTCGGCCGGCAAGACCAGCACCAAGGAGGCCCTGCGGCTCGCGCTTGCGCCGTCGGGCAAGGTGCATGCTTCCGACAAGTCCTTCAACAACCACTGGGGTGTGCCGCTGACGCTGTCGCGCATGCCGCAGGACACCGATTTCGCCGTGTTCGAGATCGGCATGAACCATGCCGGGGAAATCCGCCCGCTGGTCAAGATGGTGCGCCCGCATGTGGCGATCGTCACGCTGATCGCGGCGGCGCATCTCGGGCATTTCAACAACCTGGAAGAGATCACCCAGGCGAAGGCGGAGATCTTCGAGGGGGTGGAGCCGGGCGGAACCGCGCTGCTCAACCGCGACGATCTGCACAGCCTCATCCTCACCAAGCTCGCGCGGGAGGCCGGCGTCGAGCATGTCGCGACCTTCGGCCAGCACGAGAAGGCGACCTACCATCTGGTTTCGTGCGAACTGCAGGGCGACCATTCCGACATCGTCGTGCGGGTCGCCGACCGCTCGGTCTCGCTGCGGCTCGGCGCACCCGGCCGGCACATCGTGCAGAACGCGCTCGCCGTGCTCGGCGCGGCACATCTGACGGGAGCAGACGTCGACAAAGCCGCAGCAGCGCTGGCCAATCTGGTGCCGGAGCAGGGACGCGGCCTTCGCCACCGGCTGATGCATCCGGCTGGTGAGTTCGTGCTGATCGACGAGAGCTACAACGCCAATCCGGCGTCGATGCGGGCGGCGATCGAACTCCTGTCGGCGACGGAGGTCGGCGAGGGCGGCCGGCGCGTCGCCGTTCTGGGCGACATGCTGGAACTCGGCGTCCATGCGCGGCGTCTGCATGTCGAGATCGCCGGCGTGCTGAAGAAATCGAAGGTCGACATGCTCTATCTCGGCGGCCCCGAGATGAGGGCGCTGGCCGATACGCTGCCGGAGGGGATGGCAGCTGAGTACCGCCAGACGGTTGCGGAACTGGAGCCGGCGCTGATCGAAGGCGTGCGGGCCGGCGACGCGGTGATGGTGAAATCGTCGAAGGGGATCGGCTTTTCCAAGCTCGTCGACGCTCTGACCAGGAAATATCCAGCAGTGCAGCAGGCTTCGGAGCCGACTTGAGAAAGGTCAGGGGGACCTCAAGCAGCGCATGTTTACCCTTCTCGTCGACTTCGCGGACCATGTCTCGCTCTTCAACATATTCCGCTACATCACCTTCCGGACAGGCGGCGCGCTGATCACATCGGCGCTTATCGTCTTCATCTTCGGGCCGGCGATCATTGATTCCCTGCGCATCCGCCAGGGCAAGGGTCAGCCGATCCGCGCCGACGGACCACAGACGCATTTCAAGAAGGCCGGCACGCCCACCATGGGCGGGCTGATGATCATGACCGGCATCATCTGCTCGTCGCTGCTGTGGGCCAACATCCTCAGCGTATACGTCTGGGTGGTGCTGCTGGTGGCCATCAGCTTCGGCGCCATCGGCTTCTACGACGACTATCTGAAGGTGACCAAGCAGTCGCATCGCGGCTTCTCCGGCAAGGCGCGGCTCGGCATCGAAGTCGCCATCGCCGGCGTCGCGGCATGGGTCATCATGCATGCCGGGCAAGAACCGTTCTCCTCCTCACTGACCTTCCCCTTCTTCAAGGGGCTGATCATCAATCTCGGCCTGTTCTTCATCCCGTTCGCCTGCGTGGTGATCGTCGGCGCCGCCAACGCGGTCAACCTGACCGACGGGCTGGACGGCCTCGCCATCGTGCCGATCATGATCGCGGCCGCCTCGTTCGGCGTCATCGCCTATCTGTCCGGCAACGCCGTGTTCGCCGAATATCTGCAGATCCACTTCGTGCCCGGCACGGGCGAACTCGCCGTCGTGCTCGGCGCGGTGATCGGCGCCGGCCTCGGCTTCCTGTGGTTCAATGCGCCGCCCGCCGCCATCTTCATGGGCGACACCGGCTCGCTGGCGCTCGGCGGCCTGCTCGGAACGATCGCGGTGGCCACCAAGCACGAGATCGTGCTGGCCATCATCGGCGGCCTGTTCGTGATGGAGGCGCTATCGGTCATCATCCAGGTCGGCTTCTTCAAGATGACCGGCAAGCGCGTCTTCCTGATGGCGCCGATCCACCATCACTTCGAAAAGCTCGGCTGGACCGAGAGCCAGGTCGTGGTGCGCTTCTGGATCATCGCGGTGATCCTGGCGCTCGTCGGCCTGTCCACGCTCAAGCTGCGGTGAACCGCCGATGATCCCGGCCACCACTTTCGCGGGAAAGCGCGTCGCCCTGTTCGGACTGGGCGGCTCGGGGCTGGCGACCGCGCGCGCGCTGGTGGCCGGCGGCGCCGATGTGCTTTGCTGGGACGACAATCCGGACAGCGTGGCGAAGGCTGCGGCGGAAGGACTGGCGACGGGCGATCTGCGCCAGGCCGAGTGGCCGGGCTTCGCGTCCTTCGTGCTGTCGCCGGGCGTACCGTTGACGCATCCGAAGCCGCATTGGAGCGTGGAACTGGCGCGCGGCGCCGGTGTCGAGATCATCGGCGACATCGAGCTTTTCGCGCGCGAGCGCATGGCGCATGCGTCGGCAGCGCCGTTTGTGGCGATCACCGGGACCAACGGCAAATCCACCACCACGGCGTTGACGGCCCATATCCTGCAGGCGGCGGGACGGGACACGCAGATGGGCGGCAATATCGGCCGGGCCATCATGACGCTCGACCCGCCGACGGCCGACCGCCACTATGTGGTGGAGTGCTCGTCCTACCAGATCGACCTTGCGCCCTCGATCAATCCAACCGCCGGCATCCTGCTCAACCTGACGCCCGACCATATCGACCGCCACGGCACCATGCAGCACTATGCCGAGGTCAAGGAGCGGCTGGTGGCCGGCAGCGACGTCGCCATCATCGGCGTCGACGACAGCTATTGCGCGCAGATCGCCGACCGGCTGGAGCGGGCGGGCAAGGAGGTCGTGCGCATCTCCAAACGGCTGCCGCTGACGGACGGCTACTTCGCCGACGGCACCAATCTGATGGAAGCCGTGCACGGACGCTACGAGCGCATCGCCTTCCTGGAGGGGATCGGCTCGCTGCGGGGTCAGCACAACGCCCAGAACGCGCTCGCGGCCGTCGTCGCCTGCCTGAAGGTCGGCCTCGATCTCGGCGAGATTCAGTCCGGCCTGGAGAGCTTTCCGGGGCTGGCCCACCGCATGGAGCAGGTCGGCCGCGCCGGCCGCGTGCTGTTCGTCAATGATTCCAAGGCGACCAATGCCGACGCGGCCGCGCCGGCGCTGTCGAGCTTCCCGCGCATCTACTGGATCGCCGGCGGGCTACCGAAGGAAGGCGGCATCGAGCCGCTGCGCGGCTTCTTCCCGCGCATCGCCAAGGCCTATCTGATCGGCGAGGCCGCCCCGGCCTTCGCCGCCACGCTCGGTGAGGCGGCACCCTACGAGATCGCCGGCACGCTGGCGGCGGCGGTGGAGCACGCAGCCTACGACGCGTCGCGCGACGAGGCGGGCGAGCCGGTGGTGCTGCTGTCGCCGGCCTGCGCCAGTTTCGACCAGTTCCGCAATTTCGAAGTGCGAGGCGACGCCTTCCGCGCGGCCGTCGCCGCGCTCGATGGTGTCACGATGATTGGAGGGACACGCTGATGGCGAGCCGTCTGGACCGAAGCCCCGTCGCCAACTGGTGGTGGACCGTCGATCGCTGGTTTCTGGGCGCGTTCCTGTCCCTGATGGGGCTGGGCATCGTGCTGTCCTTCGCGGCCAGTACGGCGGTGGCCGAGCGCATCGGCCTCGACAGCTTCCATTTCGCGACGCGGCAGATCGTCTTCATGATCCCGGCGCTCGCGGCCATGCTGGGCGTCTCCTTCCTCGACGCCCGACAGGTCCGCCGGCTGGCGCTGGTGATGCTGTGCGTCATGCTGGTGATGATGGTGGTGGTCCTCTACGTCGGCGTCGAGGTGAAGGGCGCACGGCGGTGGGTGTCCCTCTTCGGCCTGTCGATCCAGCCCTCCGAATTCCTGAAGCCGGCCTTCGTGATCGTCTGCGCCTGGCTGTTCTCCGAACATGCGCGACAACCCGAGATTCCGGGAAACCTGTTCGCCATCGTCCTGCTCGGCATCGTGGTGGCGCTGCTGGTGGCGCAGCCCGACCTAGGACAGACGATGCTGGTGCTGGGCACCTGGGGCGTGATGTTCTTCATGGCCGGCATGCCGTGGCTGTGGATCATCGTCATCGGCGGCCTGGCGGTCGCCGGCGCGTTCGGCGCCTACACGGTGTTTCCGCACGTGGCGGGCCGCATCGACCGCTTCCTGACCGGCGAGGGCGACACGTTCCAGGTCGACATGGGGCGTGACGCCGTGGTGCATGGCGGCTGGTTCGGCGTCGGGCCGGGCGAGGGCACCGTCAAGCGGGTGATCCCGGACAGCCACGCCGACTTCGTGTTCGCCGTCGCCGGCGAGGAGTTCGGCATCATCATGTGCTTCGCGATCATGACGATCTTCGCCTTCATCGTGCTGCGCGGGCTGCACACGGCGCTGCGCGAGCATGATTCCTTCACGCGCTACGCGGTCTCCGGCCTGGTGGTGGTGTTCGGCTTCCAGTCGATCATCAACATGGGCGTGAACCTGCAGCTGATGCCGGCGAAAGGCATGACGCTGCCCTTCATCTCCTATGGCGGCTCGTCGATGATCGCCATCGCCATTTCCATGGGCATGGTGCTGGCGCTGACCCGGAAGTGGCCGGAAAAACGCATGCAGACGGGCTTCACCGGCATGTCGAGACACGCGGTGCCGGCGGAGTAGCATGGCGGAGCGCACGATCCTTCTCGCCGCCGGCGGCACCGGAGGGCACCTGTTTCCGGCCGAGGCGCTGGCGCATGAGCTGATCGCGCGTGGCTGGCGGGTGGATCTCGCCACCGACGACCGGGCGGGGCGCTTCTCCGGTACCTTTCCGGCGACGGAAGTCCATATGGTTTCTGCGGCCACGTTCGGCTCGAAGAACCCGATCGCGCTGGCGCGCTCGTTCTGGACGATCTGGCGTGGCGTGCGCCAGGCCGGCGCCGTCATTGCGCGCATCAAACCCGCAGCCGTCGTCGGGTTCGGCGGCTATCCCACGCTGCCGCCGCTCTACGCCGCGACGAGGCGGGGACTGCCGACGCTGGTGCACGAACAGAACGCGGTGATGGGGCGCGCCAACAAGGCGCTGGCCGGCCGCGTCACGGCGATCGCCGGCGGCTTCCTTGGAGCGGAGGGCAATCCCTACGCGGCGAAAACGGTCGTCACGGGCAATCCGGTGCGGCCGGCGGTGCTGGAGGCTGCGCGGACGCCCTACGCCGAGCCGCAGCCGGGCGACGTATTCCGCCTCCTGGTTTTCGGCGGAAGTCAGGGCGCGCAGTTCTTCTCCGACGCGGTTCCGGCGGCGATCGCGCTCTTGCCGGCCGATCTGCGCGAGCGGCTGGCGGTGACCCAGCAGGCGCGCGCCGACGACATGGAGCGGGTCAAGGCGGCCTATGCCGGGCTCGGCGTGCCGGCCGAGGTTGCGCCGTTCTTCAACGACATGGCGGCGCGCATGGCGTCGGCGCATCTGGTGATCTCGCGGTCGGGCGCTTCGACGGTGTCGGAGATCGCCGTCATCGGAAGGCCGGCGCTTCTGGTGCCCTATCCCTATGCGCTCGACCACGACCAGGCCGCCAATGCGGCTGCGCTGGCCGCTGCCGGCGGCGGCGAGGTGCATGCGCAGGCGACGCTTTCGCCGGACAGGATCGCGTCGCTGCTGGCCGGCCTGATGAACAGCCCGTCGAGGCTGGCCGCGATGGCGGCGGCCGCCAGGGGATCGGGCCGCCCGGACGCGACCCGGTTGCTGGCCGACCTGACCGAGGCTATTGCGTCCGGAAAATTCAAGGGAGACAAGACGCCATGAAGATGCCGCAGACGATTGGCCTGGTGCATTTCATCGGCATCGGCGGCATCGGCATGAGCGGCATCGCCGAGGTGCTGCATAATCTCGGCTACGCCGTGCAGGGATCGGACCAGGCCGACAGCGCCAATGTGCAGCGCCTGCGCGACAAGGGCATCGCCTGTTTCGTCGGCCACCGGGCCGAAAACCTCGGCGACGCCGAGGTGGTCGTGGTCTCCACCGCTATCAAGAAGAGCAATCCCGAACTCGCCGCGGCGCGTGAAAAGCTGCTGCCGATCGTGCGGCGGGCCGAGATGCTGGCCGAACTCATGCGCTTCCGCCAGGCGATCGCCATCGGCGGCACGCACGGCAAGACCACTACGACCTCGCTGGTGGCGACGCTGCTGGAAGCCGGCGGTCTCGACCCGACCGTCGTCAACGGCGGCATCATCAACGCCTATGGCACCAATGCGCGCATGGGCGCCGGCGAATGGATGGTGGTGGAGGCTGACGAGAGCGACGGCACGTTCCTGAAGCTGCCGGCCGACATCGCGGTTGTGACCAATATCGATCCGGAGCATCTCGACCACTACGGCACCTTCGACAAGGTGCGCGATGCGTTCCGCCAGTTCGTCGAGAACGTCCCGTTCTACGGTTTTGGCGTGATGTGCACTGACCATCCGGAAGTACAGGCGCTGGTCTCGCGCATCGAGGACCGCCGCGTCATCACCTATGGCGGCAACATGCAGGCCGACGTGCGCTTCGAGAACCACCGCATGGACGGCGGCGCGTCGCTGTTCGACGTGGTGATCCGCAACCGCAAGACCGATGGCGTCACGGCGATCCGAGACCTGCGCCTGCCGATGCCCGGCCGCCACAACGTGTCCAACGCGACCGCCGCCATCGCGGTCGCCAACGAGCTAGGCATCACCGGCGAACGGATCCGCGCCGGACTGGCGTCCTTCGGCGGGGTTAAGCGGCGCTTCACGCTCACCGGCACCTGGAACGGGGTCAACGTCTACGACGACTACGGCCACCATCCGGTGGAGATAAAGGCGGTGCTGCGGGCCGCGCGCGACGCCTGCAAGGGCCGCGTCATCGCCATCGTGCAGCCGCACCGCTTCACGCGCCTGCACGATCTGTTCGACGAATTCTCCGCCTGCTTCAACGAGGCGGACACGGTCATGGTCGCGCCCGTCTACGCGGCCGGCGAAGACCCGATCGAAGGAACCGATTCGGCTCGGCTGGTGGCCCGCATCAAGGCCGGCGGCCATCGCGACGCGCGTTACATCGAGGGGCCGGCCGCGGTGGCGCCGATCGTGCGCGAACTGGCGAAGCCGGGCGACTACGTGGTGTTCCTCGGCGCGGGCAACATCACGCAGTGGGCCTATGCGCTGCCGACGGAGCTCGGCGGAACAGCGTCATGATGTGGGACGGGCGACTGCTCGAAGAGCTCGGCGACAGGCTCTCCGGCCTGCGGGGCCGGGTCACGCCCAATGCGGAGATGGACAAGATCACCTGGTTTCGCGCGGGCGGACCGGCCGAGGCGCTGTTCCAGCCGGCCGACGAGGAAGACCTGTCCGCCTTCCTGAAAGCGGTGCCGCAGAGCGTGCCGCTGACGGTCGTCGGCGTCGGCTCCAACCTTCTGGTGCGCGAGGGCGGTATTCCGGGCTTCGTGGTGCGGCTCTCCGCGAAGGGCTTCGGCGAGGTCGAGGTGACCGGGCCTAACCGGATAAGGGCCGGCGCGGCCGCGCCCGACAAGCGGGTGGCGGCGGTGGCGCTCGAGGCCGGTATCGGCGGGTTTCATTTCTACCACGGCATTCCGGGCTCGATCGGCGGCGCGCTGCGCATGAACGCCGGCGCCAACGGCGTCGAGACCCGGGAGCGGGTGGTCGAGGTGCACGCGCTCGACCGTGGGGGAAACGCCGTGGTGCTGTCGAACGAGGAGATGGGCTACACCTATCGCCATTCGGGCGCGGCGGCCGGACTGATCTTCACCGGCGTGGTGATGGAGGGCTATCCGGAGGCGCAGGATGCGATCCGCGCCGCCATGGACGCCGTGCAGCATCACCGGGAGACCGTGCAACCCATACGCGAGAAGACCGGCGGATCGACGTTCAAGAACCCGCCGGGCAAGTCGGCCTGGAAGCTGATCGACGAGGCCGGCTGCCGCGGCCTGATGATCGGCGGCGCGCAGATGTCGCCGATGCACTGCAACTTCATGATCAATACGGGCACCGCCACTGGCTACGACCTCGAACATCTCGGCGAGACGGTGCGGGCGCGGGTGCTGGAACATTCGGGCATTCGGCTCGAATGGGAGATCAAGCGGATCGGCCGCTTCCGGCCCGGGCGCGAGGTGCAGGAGCTGCTGGGGCAGATGTTGTGAGGCGCGACTCAGGGGCGCCTACAAGTGAGTCCATTTTGCCATAGGCTCGCGTCGAATTTCACAGCTTTTGCAATCGGCACTTGCCACCGAATCAAACGTCTGATTCTTTGGCCCAAGAGCGTTTCCTGATTTGAGTCGTCCGACAATTCGGTGGGTTTTCGGCGGTGGGGCAACCCGCCGGGAATGAGCGATTCACTTCGACGGGAGCGTAAGCGAGGTCTAACGAGGGGATTGAAGCGCATGGCGTCCAGGCATGTCGCCGTATTGTTGGGCGGATTGTCCTCGGAGCGTCCCGTGTCGCTCGCTTCCGGCAATGAGTGCGCCAACGCGCTCGAGTCGGTGGGCTATCGTGTGACCCGCATCGATGTCGGTCGCGACATCGCGCAAGTGCTCGCCGACATGCGGCCGGACGTCGTCTTCAATGCACTGCATGGCCCGTTCGGAGAGGACGGGACGATCCAGGGCGTGCTGGAATATCTGCAGATACCGTATACGCATTCCGGCGTGCTCGCTTCCGCGCTGGCGATGAACAAGGGTCTTGCCAAGACGATCGCCAAGGCGGCCGGGATCCCCGTGGCCGAATCCAAGATCATGCATCGCCGCGACATCGCCGGACGGCATCCGATGCGGCCGCCCTATGTAGTGAAGCCGGTCAACGAAGGATCGAGCTTCGGCGTCGTCATCGTCAAGGAAGACCAGTCGCATCCGCCGCAGGTGATCGGGTCGGCCGAATGGCGCTACGGCGATATCGTAATGGTGGAGCGCTACATCCACGGGCGCGAGTTCACCTGCGCGGTGATGGGCGACGTGGCGATCGGGGTGACGGAGATCATTCCGGTCGGCCATTCCTTCTACGATTACGATTCGAAATACGCTCCGGGCGGATCAAAACACGAAACCCCGGCAAAACTTTCACCGAATATTTACCAAAAGATCCAGACACTAGCGCTCAAGGCTCATCAAACGATTGGGTGCCGGGGCGTGTCCCGGTCGGACTTCCGCTACGACGATCGCCATTCCGAAAATGGCGAGCTGATCTGGCTCGAAGTCAACACCCAGCCGGGAATGACGCCGACCTCTTTGGTTCCGGAGATCGCCGCTTATGCGGGACATTCGTTCGGCGAGCTCCTGAGTTGGATGGTGGAGGACGCATCGTGTCTGCGTTGAGCGCGGAATATGGACGCATGCAGGCGCCGGCTGGGCCGGAACGCCGCGGCGTGCTTTCCGTCGGCCGGTTCGTGCTGCCGCGGCTGCTGCGGCGGCCGGTGCGCGTGCTCGGCCGGCTGGGGCAGGGCGAGTTCACCGCGCCGCCCTTCGCCGCCACGATCCTTTCCGGCCTGCTGATAGGCTCCTCTCTCGTCTACGGCGCATCGCTGGGCGGCCAGCTGCCGGGCACGGTGCAGGCGATCACCGCGCGCACCGGCTTCGCGGTCGACCAGTTGCACGTCACGGGCCATCGCGAGACCTCCGAGATCGACATCATCGACCGGCTAGAGCTCGACGGCTGGACCTCGCTGGTGGGCTTCGACGCCTCCGCCGCGCGCGAGCGCATCGCGCAGCTGCCGTGGGTTTCGGCCGTGGCCGTCCGCAAGGTCTATCCCGATTCGCTTGAGGTGAAGATCGAGGAGCGCAAGCCCTTCGCCATCTGGCAGCACGGCAATGCGCTGAGCGTGGTCGAGGAGAACGGCAACGTCATTACCGAATTCTCGGGCGGAAGGCTGGCGTCGCTGCCGCTGCTGGTGGGCCTGGGCGCCGCGCGCGACGGCGTCGCCTTCGTCAACAAGGTGCGCGCCTTTCCCGAAATCGCGTCCCGTGTGAAAGGCTATATCCGCGTGGCCGAGCGCCGCTGGGACCTGCGGCTCGACAATGGCATCACCGTTCGCCTGCCCGAGCACGACGAGGACAAGGCGATCGCCGACCTCATCGCGCTCGATCGCGACAACGGGCTCTTGTCGCGCGATATCGCGGCCGTCGACCTGCGCTTCCCCGACCGCATGGTGGTGCAGCTGACGCAGGGTGCGGTCGAGCGGCGGGAAGCCTCGCTGAAGCTGCAGTCCAAGACGTCGAAGACGAAGGCCAAGGCGGAGAAGCGGATATGAACCTTCTCGGCGGCCAGGTGGAAGCTTCGCAGCGCCGTTCGGGCATCGTGACCGTGCTGGACATCGGATCCAGCAAGGTCTGCTGCGTCATCGCAAAGCTCAAGCCCCGCAAGCCGGGGCAGTCGCTGCTTGCCCGCACCCACAATGTGCAGGTGATCGGCATCGGGCATCAGAAGTCGCAAGGGGTGAAGTCGGGCGTCGTGATTGATCTCGACCGGGCCGAACAGGCGGTGAGGCTGGCGGTGGACGCGGCCGAGCGCATGGCAGGGCTGACGGTGGATTCGCTGCTGGTCAACGTGACGGCGGGACGGCTGCGCAGCGAGATCTTCGGTGCAACGATCAAGCTCGGCGGACACGAGACAGACGGAGCCGACATCAAGCGCGTGCTGGCGGCCGGCGCAAGGCAGGCGCTGAAGGCGGAGCGGCAGGTGGTGCATTCGCTGCCGGTGTCGTTCTCGCTCGATGCGGAGCGCGGCATCCGCGATCCGCGCGGAATGGTCGGCGAGACGCTCGGCGTCGACATGCACGTGCTGACCGGTGACGCTGCGCCGCTGCGCAACCTGGAGCTTTGCGTCAACCGGGCGCATCTCTCGGTCGAGCGCATGGTCGCGACGCCTTATGCCAGCGGACTGGCCGCGCTGGTGGACGACGAACTGGAGATGGGGGCCGCCTGCATCGACATGGGCGGCGGCACGACGACGATCTCGATCTTCGCCGAGGGCAAGTTCATCTACGCCGACGCCATCCCGGTGGGCGGCAACCATGTGACGATGGACCTGGCGCGCGGGCTCTCCGCCGCGCTGGACAATGCCGAGCGGCTCAAGGTCATGCATGGCTCGTGCCTGCCGGACCTCGCCGACGAGCGCGACGTCATCAGCGTGCAGCCGATTGGCAACGACGCATCGGAGCCCGCCATGCAGGTTCCGCGCGGGGCGATGACGCGCATCATCCGTGCGCGCGTCGAGGAAACGCTGGAACTGCTGCGCGACAGGCTCGGCAAGTCCGGATATGGCGCGGCCATCGGCAAGCGCGTGGTGCTGACCGGAGGCGCGAGCCAGTTGGCCGGGCTGCCGGAGGCGGCGCGGCGCATCCTGGGCCGCAATGTTCGTATCGGCCGGCCTCTCGGCATAGCCGGGCTGCCGGAGGCGGCGAAGGGGCCGGCATTCTCGGCGACCGTCGGCCTGATGATCTATCCGCAAGTGGCGGCATTCGAGGGTGCGGTTCATCCCGGCAGCCTCTCGCCGCGCATGACCGGCACGGGCGGAAGACTGCATCGCGTGGGTCAGTGGTTCAGGGACAGTTTTTAAATCGGGCGGGGACAGCCCCAAATTTGGCGGCCGCAGCGGCGAGGCGGCAGGAAGGCAAAGGACAGGACAAATGACCATCAATCTGCAGAAGCCGGATATCACCGAGCTGAAGCCGCGTATCACCGTGTTCGGAGTTGGCGGGGGCGGCGGCAACGCTGTCAACAACATGATCACGGCCGGCCTGCGGGGGGTCGAGTTCGTGGTCGCCAACACCGACGCCCAGGCGTTGACGATGTCTAAGGCCGAGCGGCTCATCCAGCTCGGCGCGCACATCACGGAAGGCCTCGGCGCCGGCTCGCAGCCGGAAGTCGGCCGCGCCGCCGCTGAAGAGTGCATCGACGAGATCCTCGACCACCTCTCGAACACGCATATGTGCTTCGTGACGGCGGGCATGGGCGGCGGCACCGGCACAGGGGCGGCTCCGGTCGTCGCCCGCGCCGCGCGTGAAAAGGGTATCCTCACCGTCGGCGTGGTGACCAAGCCGTTCCACTTCGAGGGCCAGCGCCGCATGAAGACCGCGGACCTCGGCATCGAGGAACTGCAGAAGTGCGTCGACACGCTGATCGTGATCCCCAACCAGAACCTTTTCAGGTTGGCCAACAACAAGACCACCTTCGCCGACGCCTTCGCGATGGCCGACCAGGTGCTCTATTCGGGCGTCGCCTGCATCACCGACCTGATGGTCAAGGAAGGCCTGATCAACCTCGACTTCGCCGACGTGCGCTCGGTGATGCGCGAGATGGGCAAGGCGATGATGGGTACGGGCGAGGCTAGCGGCGAGGGCCGTGCGATGGCCGCGGCGGAAGCCGCGATCGCCAATCCGCTGCTCGACGAGAGCTCGATGAAGGGCGCCAAGGGCCTGCTGATCTCCATCACCGGCGGCCGTGACCTGACCCTGTTCGAGGTGGACGAGGCAGCGACCCGCATCCGCGAGGAAGTCGATCCGGACGCCAACATCATCCTCGGCGCGACTTTCGACGAGGAACTGGAAGGCGTGATCCGCGTGTCGGTCGTGGCGACCGGCATCGACAAGTCGGCCGCCGACATCGCCGCATCGCCAATCGCAATGCGGCCGATGAAGTCGACGCAGAAGCCGGCCGGCCAGGCTCCGATGCCCGCGCCGGCCGCCGAGCAGACGCGTGCGCACGACCAGATCGCCGAGGCGATCCGCATGGCTGAGATGCACCCGATCGAGCAGGCGCCTGTCCGCCAGGCCGCGGCCGGCGAGGATTTCCGCCCGCAGAGCCGCATCTTCCAGCAGCCGCAGCCGGTTCCGCAGCAGGCGGCGCCGATCCAGGTCGCGCCGCAGCCCGCGCCCGTGCAGCACGCGCCGCAGCCGGTTATCCGGGAAGCCGCGCCGGCGGCCGTCGCCCGCATGCCGCGCGTGGAGGATTTTCCGCCGCAGCTGAAGGCGGAAGTCGAGCAGAAGGCGCGCGCCGGCGAGCATGAGGAGCGCGGCCCGATGGGCCTGCTGAAGCGCCTCACCAACGGCCTGACCCGCCGCGAGGAAGAGCCGGCCCAACTGCAGCCCGCGCAGCCGCGCGAGCCGAAGCTGCGCCAGCCGGCCCCCGAGGCGCGCCGCCTGACCAGCCAGGATCCGCAAGCCTATGCGCCGCGCCGCGGCCAGCTCGACGAGCACGGCCGGCTGACGCCGCAGCCGCGCGCGACTCACGAGGACGATCAGCTCGAAATCCCGGCGTTCCTGCGCCGCCAGGCGAACTGACCGGCCTCAAGTTCCTGCTTTGCGGAACGGGCGGGTGCCGATGCACCCGCCCGTTTCTGTTGACGGCCCGGGAAATCCGAGGGGCGGACGCTGCGCGGTGCCTTTCCGTCTGGTAAAATTCTGAAAGAATCCGTGATTTTGCCGGTATTTTCACCGGGACTATGTTGCGGCGCGAAATGTGGGCAGCCCGATCAATGAGGGCGTCGTCCAGTCTGACGGCAACGAGGCGCGGGGGAGGATTGATCCCTGCTGTTTCTCTGGGATCCTCGTGGGGATTGATTTGCGCGAACACCAGACGACCCTGAAATCGGATGTCCTGCTTTGCGGCATCGGCGTGCATAGTGGGCAGCCCGCCTCGCTGACCCTGCATCCGGCCGAAGCCGGCACGGGAATCGTCTTTCACTGCCAGCGCGACGGCATGGAACGTACGATCCGGGCCGTTTCCGCCGAGGTAGGCAGCACCGATCTTTGCACCGTTCTCGGCGACCCGTCCGGCGTATCCGTGGCGACGGTTGAGCATGTCATGGCGGCGCTTTTCGGCCTCGGGCTGGACAATGTCGTGGTCGATGTGGACGGGCCCGAGGCGCCTATCCTCGACGGCAGCTCGGCTCCGATCGTGGAGGCCATCGACCAGGCCGGTATCGCGGTGCTGCCGGTCAAGCGGCGCTTCATCCGGGTGACGAAGGCGGTGCGTGTGGAGGCGGGCGGATCGTGGGCGGAATTTCGGCCGCACCCGGTGACGCGATTCGAGATCGAGATCGATTTCGCCAGCCCGGCGATCGGGCGGCAGAAGTTCGAGCGCGACCTGGACGCCGACGTGTTCCGCGCCGAGATCGCTCGCGCGCGCACCTTCGGCTTCATGAAGGATGTCGAACGGCTGTGGGCCGCCGGCTACGCCCTGGGCTCGTCGCTGGAGAACTCGGTCGTCATCGGCGACGACGATCGCGTCATCAACATGGAAGGCCTGCGTTATCCCGACGAATTCGTGCGCCACAAGACGCTGGATGCGCTGGGCGACCTCGCGCTTGCCGGAACCCGCTTCCTCGGTTGCTTCCGTTCATACAAGGGCGGCCACAAGCTCAATGCCGCCGCGCTCGGCCGGCTGCTGTCCGATTCTTCCGCGTTCGAGATCGTGGAGTCGGTGGGACGCGGCCGTGACAAGAGCGGCGATATGGTGGTCGTCAGTGCGCCGGTGCAGGCGCCCTGAGTCCCGCGAACGTCGTTTTCGAGATCGACCCCTCGTGGTTAACGTTTTTTCACCGGATCGCGTGGTAGCGGTCGGCGGTTAGGTCCGTTCCGCCACAAAAATGCGCCATTGCCCACCAATAGCGTCTTTTGTAAATGCGTCCTGCGGGCTGCAAGTCGATCAAGGTCGCTGAAGGGGCAAGACAATATGCCAGTTCCAAACGCGCCGAACCGGGAGACGCTTTGCCGTGCGGGCAGGGCGGTGCTTGTGGCCGCGTTGATCCCGCTGGGTGCCGCGGCTTGCTCGACCACCGAAGGCGATATCGACCTGGCCACCTATGTCGACCAGACGGAGCCCGCCGACCAGCTCTACAATCAGGGTCTCGCCAATCTCAGCGCCGGACGCCTCAAGGAAGCGGGCCGCAAGTTCGAGGCCGTCGATCGCCAGCATCCCTATTCGGAGACGGCGCGCAAGTCGATGATCATGAACACCTTCGCGCAGTATCGGCAGGGCAATTACGAGGACGCCATCAACACCGGCAAGCGCTACGTACAGCTCTATCCGACGACGCCGGATGCGGCTTACGCACAGTATCTGGTCGGCCTCTCCTACTTCCGCCAGATCCGCGACGTGACGCAGGACCAGAAGGAATCGCGGCGCGCCATCGAAGCCATGCAGGAAGTGGTCACGCGCTGGCCCGATTCGGAGTATGTCGACGACGCCAACGAAAAGATCCGCTTCGCGCGCGACCAACTCGCCGGCAAGGAGATGCAGATCGGCCGCTACTATCTGGAGCGGCGCGAATATATCGCCGCTGCCAAGCGCTTCCGCTACGTGGTCGAGAACTACTCCAACACGCGCCAGGTCGAGGAGGCGCTCGCGCGCCTGACCGAGACCTATTACGCGAT
>JAEUMA010000195.1 GCA_016793565.1 Rhizobiaceae bacterium | reverse complement strand
ATTTCCGCTGCACCCTCATGCTGCCTTCCGGGCGCCGGGTTACGGTCAAGGAAAGCAACGACCGCGCCGTGGTGGAGGCCACCCGCGACGCCATCGTCGCGGCATCCGCCTGAGACCGCGCCCGGACTGGTGGCTACACTTCGTGTAGGTACAGCCGATAGTCGAGTTCGCTCACCGTGCGCGCCACGCGCAGATATTCAGCGTGCTTGATCGCGGCGAAGGTGCGGTGCATGTCCTCGCCCAGCGCATCCCTGAGAAAGGCCGAGGCCTTCGCAGCCTCAATGGCCGAGCGCCAGTCGGGAGGCATGTGCGCGCCAGCCTCGGCCGCGCGCTCGTAGCCGTTGCCGGTGGTCTCTGGGCCGGGGTCGAGCTTTTCGTCCAGCCCCTTGGCGATGCCCGCCAGGACCGTTGCCGCGACCAGATAGGGATTGGCGTCCACGCCGGCGGGACGGTGTTCGATGCGGCGCGCGGCGACGTCGCCAGCCGGGACACGCAGCGCCACCGAGCGGTTGTTGACGCCCCAGATGGGCGCGAGCGGTGCATAGGACTGCGCGACGAAGCGGCGCCAGGAATTGGCGTGCGGCGCAAAGACCAGCATCGACTCGGCCATGGTCTCGGCCAGCCCGCCCAGCGCGTGCAGCAATGTGGGCGCCCAGGGGCTGCCCGCGGCCTCCGCGAAAACGTTGACGCCGGCACCGTCGAGCATAGAGACATGAAAATGCATGCCGGAGCCCGCATAGGCCTCGATCGGCTTGGCCATGAAACAGGCTGTGACGCCGTGCCTTCGCGCCTGCATGCGCACCAGCCGCTTCAGCATCACGAGGTCGTCGGCCGCGCGCATCACGTCTTTGCGGTAATGCAGCGTCAGTTCGTACTGCCCCGGCGCATATTCCGAGATCACCGTCTCGGCGGGAATGCCCTGCGCCTTCGCCGCGGCGTAGATGTTGGAGAACAGCGGCTCCATGCCGTGCAGATGGTCGACGGAATAGACCTCGGTCTTGCCGCTGGCGCGGCCGTCGAGGACGGCTGCTGCCGGCTGCACGCGCCCCTCGCCATCGCGCGCGTTCGAAAGCAGGAAGAACTCCAGTTCGAAGGCGCCGGCGGGGTGGAGGGCGCGCCCGGCAAGCCGCTCCACCTGGCGAGCAAGCGCGTGGCGCGGGTCCGACGTCATCGGCTGGCCGTCGAGGTGGTACATGGACAGCAGAACCTGGCCCCGCGCGGGCTCGGTGCCGTGCAGCGGCACAAGCGTGCCGGGGATCGGCCATGCCCGCATGTCGCCGTCGCCGGAATCCCAGATCAGCCCGGTCTCGTGAACGTCCTCGCCGGTGATGTCGAGGCCGAGGATGGAGATCGGCAGATGCCGTCCGTTCTCATAGATAGCCAGAAGTTCATGCCGGCGAACGATCTTGCCGCGCCCGACGCCGTTGGCGTCGGTCAACACGATGTCGAAAGCCTCGATTTCCGGATATTTCTCGAGAAAGGCCAGGGCTTCGGCGGGCCTGGAGCCGGAAGGCGACGTCATCGCGGGGTCCACTTCGTTCGAGCGTGCCGTTCGTTCATGGGCTGAGTTCCTGCGTCACCGAACCGAAGGCTTTGACCAGCCGGTCCACCTGCTGGCGCGTGGTGGCGGGAGAAACCAGCATCATGTTGTGGAACGGGGCGATCAGGCAGCCGCGATTGACCAATGCGACGTGGACGGCGGCTTCGAGCGCGGGGGCATGCGCGGCTTCCGCCTCCGTGCCGTTGCGCAGCGGGCCGGAGGCGCAGATGAACTCGACGCGGGCGCCGACGCGCACGGCATGCCAGGGCAGGCGGGCGGCTGAGATCGCCGCGGAAAGGCCGTCGAGAAGGCGTGCCGCCAGCGTTTCCATAAGGGCATAGTTCGCGGAGGTCATCACTTCCTCCAGCGTCGCCCGCATGGCGGCGAACTGAAGCGGGTTGGCCGAAAGCGTGGTTCCCATGCCGGAATAGCCCGACTGCTTGTGCGAGTTGTAGCCGCGCAGCCGTTGCGCCACCGCCTCGGTCATGCCCCAGACGCTCGCCGGAACACCGCCCGCGACCGGCTTTCCCAATACGAACAGGTCGGGCTCCAGGCCATGAGCGCGGGTATAGCCGCCAAGGCCCGTCGAGACGGTGTGCGTCTCGTCGATCAGCAGCAGCGTGCCGGCCGCGCGCGTCAGTCGCCGCAGGGCGTCGTGGAAGCCCGGCTCCGGCAGGACCATGCAGGAATTCGTCATGACGGGTTCGGCGATGACGCAGGCGACATCGTGCGCGGCGAGGGCCGCTTCCAGGGCCGGTATGTCGTTGAACTCGACCACTTTTGTGGCGCGGGTGAGATCGCGGAACTCGCCGGCGAGGCCAGGCCGGTTGGCGGCCTTGCCGTCGACGATGCGCACCATCGTCTCGTCGACGGCGCCGTGATAGCAGCCGTTGAAGACGAGGATGGTCTCGCGGCCGGTGACGGCGCGAGCCACGCGCAGCGCGAAGCGGTTGGCGTCGGTGGCCGTTGTGGCGATCTGCCAGAAGGGAAGGCCGAAGACCTGCGGCAGAAGATGGCCGACCGCCAGCGCGTCTTCCGACGGCAGCATGTAGGTCAGGCCGCGTCCGGCCTGGCGGCGGATGGCTCGCGCCACGGACGGCGGCGAGTGGCCGAACATGGAACCGGTGTCGCCGAGGCAGAAATCGTCCAGCCGGTTGCCGTCTACGTCGGTGATGGTGGCGCCGCGCGCGTTGTCGACCAGGATTGGAAACGGCGTCGGCCAGTCGCGCATCCAGTGCATGGGCACGCCGTCGAAGAAGCCGGCAATGCCGTTGTCGGTACGGGCGGCCGTCTTGGGGCGGGCGCGCCGGTAGACGTCCGCCTCGCGGGCGCGCAGCGCGGCGATGCGCTCGAACGAGACGCCTCCCTGCCTTTTCGTTCCGTCACCCGCCATGAAGTGCTCCCCTGCCTTGCTTCTAGCCATTCGCTGGCGGATCCGGCAACCCGTGATCTTGCCGTACGACCGGTTGACCCGATCGGCGCCGCGCGGCATTTCGGGCAGACACGGAGGTGTGTCATGCGGATGGTGCTTATTGTCGGCGCGCTGGCGATCGCGGGGCCGGTGCAGGCTTCGGGCGGGCTCAACTGCGAGGCGAAGGACAAGGCCGCCGAGCTGTCGATTTCCAGCGGCATCACGCGCGGCATGGGCAGCCCGCTGTTCAACTTCAACGGCGATGTTCGCGTCGCCGGCAAGAAGGTCGCGGCCGACCTCGCGCGCACGACCTTCGGCGACGACCACGTCGCGCAATACTGGCTGGACGGTGAGGATCTGCGCCTCGTGCTCTACCGGGAGCGGGACGCAGGCAAGCCGCACGGTTATGTCGAGGTGACGATCCTTGCCAATGCCGCCGGCGAAGAAAACACCTTCGCCGGCGACTATGCGATCACCATCTACGACGGCGTCGACGGGACGAGCGAAGGACGCACGGTCAACCTCGGCGGCAGAGTGGACTGCTTCGTCGAATAGGCCTGCTTCGAAGGCTAGGCCGAAATGTCGATGACGCCGCAGTCGCCCGCTTCGCTGCCGAAGGCCGCGCGGCGGCCTTCCCGGTCCCAGGCGAGGCTCGATATGGCGCCCTTGCCGGGCCGGCGCAGCAGGACTTCCCTGGCGTCGGCGATGCGCACCGCCATCACCATCCCGTCGCGATAGCCGATCGCGACGATCTCGTCGGTAGGGTGGCATGCTACGGCCGTCACCATGCTGTCGCCGCGGGTGCCGAGTTCGGCCGGCGCCTTGCCCATCGGTCCGTCCTTGGCCTGGAACGGCCAGACGATGGCCGCCGGTGCGCCGGAGCTCGCCAGCCAGCGCCCCTTGGCACTCCACGACAGGCTTTTGACCTTGGCCGGGTAACCGGTCATGCGCATATGCTTGCCGTCAGCGAGCTTCCAGCCGTGCAGAGCGTTCTCCTGCATGGTGGTGACCACGAAATTGCCGTCTGGCGAAAAGGTGATCGCCGTATGAGAGCCGTCCCACTGCAATTCCGTAGGCTTGCCGTCGGTTGCCGGAAAATGCAACGTGGCGCCGTTGTAGCGCGCGACGCCGAGCCGCATGCCCTTGGAAGAAAAGGCGAGCCCTTCCACCGAGCGCGGATGTTCGAAAGTCTTTGTCTTGCCGTCGGCGAAGCGAACCGTGGCCGTGCGGCCATTGCCCCAGGCGACCGCGCCCTGCGGGCCGGCGGCGACGCTGGTCACCCATTTCCTGCCGGCATTGCCGAGCTCACCGGTGGCGCCCGCCGGCCCGGTGAAGCACACTTTGCCGTCCTCGCCTCCGGTGATCAGCCTGTCCCCCGCCGCGTCGTAGGCAACGGCGAGGAGGCCGTCATGCACCGCTACCTGCTGCTGGCCATGGTCGAGGCGATGAACGACGCCGGAGGCGAGAGCGAAATGCGGAACGTTGCCGACAAAGGCCGCAGCTACGCAGAAGCCTTCGAGATCGAGCGGTGCGACCGTCGGCATCTCAGGAATGACCGTAGACCGCGACGGGCCGCGCAAGGGTGAGGTGGAACCATGCGGCGCCCATCATGCCGCCTGGCAGGCTTCGAAGCTACGCGC
>JAEUMA010000177.1 GCA_016793565.1 Rhizobiaceae bacterium | reverse complement strand
ATGATGGTTGTCGATCGCCTGGTAGACGTTGGCCAAAGTCTGCGCCTCGACGCCCTGCGAGGCATCGACGACGAGGAGAGACCCCTCGCAGGCAGCGAGGCTGCGCGACACCTCGTAGGCGAAGTCGACATGGCCGGGCGTATCGATCAGGTTGAGGACGTAGTCTTCGCCGTTCTTTGCGCGGTAGGTGAGGCGCACGGTCTGCGCCTTGATGGTGATGCCGCGCTCGCGCTCGATGTCCATATTGTCGAGCACCTGCTCCTTGCCGGCCATCTCGCGCTCGTCGAGCGCGCCGGTGAGCTGGATCAGCCGGTCGGCCAGCGTCGACTTGCCGTGGTCGATATGGGCCACGATGGAGAAATTGCGGATGTTCTTGATGGGCGTCGTCATGGGCGCGGGCTTTATCAGCGCCGGCACTGGCGGGCAAGCGCGGCGCGGCCGCATGCAGGCGGCGCATACCACAACGAGAGGTACGTATTGATTCTCGCTACAGATAACGACTAAATGTGCGCTGTGGCCGCGTCGTGCGGCCGAAGGACGACGGCACGAGTCGATGAGAGCCAGGGAGCCACTAAGCGGCAGGCCGGAGGTAGCGTTCCTCCGCCACATGCTGCTTGTGCTTCTGGCGGCCTTCGCGCTCGCGGAACTGCCGTTCGGCGCGCATGAAGGCGCCGCCTCGCCGGGACGACTGCCTTCGGCATTCGCCGAGGAGCGCCGCATCAGCGAGCCGGCCGAGCAGCATTCGGCCGCCGACATCCGCTTCGAGAACGCACTGGATAATGTCGACGGCCCGTCGCTGGCGGGCTTCGTCGACGACGCCGAGCCCGTCCCGGTTCCGGCGGCCGCATGGCAGCTGCCGGCGGATGCCGGCCCGGCCGCCAACGGCCTGCGCGGACAGATGCGCGGCGCCTTCCTCGCGCCCCGCAAGGCCGTCCGCTCGCGCGCACCTCCGTCCCTGGCCTGACCCGTCCGCCGGTGCGGACGGGCCGCGGTTGCCGGCGCCAAGGCGCCCGCGTCCGCCTTCGATGGAGCAGCGCGGAGCCGTCCCGGCCCCGCCCTCCCGGTAAGCACAGGCAATGCAGACGGCCGCCGCGTGAGCCAAGAGCCTACCTCCCGAAAGCGGGGGCGCGGGGCGGTCGAAGTCAGAAGGACAGACCCATGTCGAAGACGAACCCACTCGGATTCCGCATCGAACGCGACCTCAAGGACGCCCTGGTGAAGGCCGCCAAGGACGACCGCCGTTCGGTCTCGTCGATGGTGCAGATCATCCTCGAGCGCTGGCTGATGGACAAAGGCTATATGCACCAGGAACATGACGAGGCTGCGTAAAGCCGACCTTGACTTATGAACTTCCGCGTCGCGCGGGAGCCATCATACTAAGGTTTATGATCCGAAAGCAGCGGTGTTTACAGGCCGTATTTGGCTCTAATCAGATCTGGACCGACAATGCCGGAGCGCGAGGGATATCGCGCGCCGGCACTGCGGGGGATCTCGGGAGGAACCATATGGCAGTAGCATCGACCGCCGGCGCGGGTTCGCGCAAGATGACCCGCGAGGAAAAGAAGGTCATCTTCGCTTCCTCGCTCGGCACCGTCTTCGAATGGTACGACTTCTATCTCTACGGATCGCTGGCCGCCTTCATCGGCGCCACCTTCTTCAGCCAGTATCCTGAAGCCACGCGCAACATCTTCGCGCTGCTGGCCTTCGCCGCCGGCTTCCTCGTGCGGCCGTTCGGCGCGCTGGTGTTCGGCCGCATCGGCGACCTGGTGGGCCGCAAATACACCTTCCTGGTGACCATCCTGATCATGGGCCTGTCGACCTTCCTGGTCGGCCTGCTGCCCGGCTCGGCCACCTGGGGTATCGCCGCTCCGGCGATCCTGATCGCGCTACGCATGCTGCAGGGCCTGGCGCTCGGCGGCGAATATGGCGGTGCGGCCACCTATGTCGCCGAGCACGCGCCCGACGACCGCCGCGGCTTCTACACCTCGTGGATCCAGACAACGGCCACGCTCGGCCTGTTCCTGTCGCTGATCGTCATCCTGCTCATTCAGAACTCCATGTCCAAGGAGGCTTTCGCCGCCTGGGGCTGGCGCATACCCTTCCTGGTTTCGGTGGTGCTGCTCGGCATCTCGGTCTGGATCCGGTTGTCTCTCAACGAGTCGCCGACCTTCCAGAAGATGAAGGAAGAGGGCAAGGGATCGAAGGCTCCCCTGTCGGAGGCCTTCGGCCAGTGGAAAAACGCCAAGATCGCCTTGCTCGCGCTGTTCGGCCTGACGGCCGGCCAGGCCGTGGTCTGGTATTCGGGCCAGTTCTACGCCCTGTTCTTCCTGCAGAACGTGCTGAAGGTCGACGCGGTGTCGGTCAACATCATGATCGCCATAGCGCTTGCTCTGGGCACCATCTTCTTCGTCGTGTTCGGTTGGCTCTCCGACAAGATAGGCCGCAAGCCGATCATCATGGCCGGCCTGGCGCTGGCGATCTTCACCTACTTCCCGCTCTTCAAGGCCCTGACCTGGGCAGCCAACCCGGCGCTCGCCACGGCGCAGCAGAACATGCGCGCGACCGTTACCGCCGCTCCGGGCGACTGCAACTTCCAGTTCAATCCGGTCGGTACGGCGAAGTTCACAACTTCCTGCGACATCGCGACCGGCTTCCTGTCGCGCAACTCGGTTCCCTACGACGTCGTCATGACCGCTGCGGCCGGTACGCCGGCAACGGTCACCATCGGAAGCGAGACGGTCAACTCCTTCGACGCCGTCGAGGCGGGGGACCAGGCCGCGGCCAAGACAGCGGCCTTCGCCAAGTCGGTCAACCTCGCCCTGCACGATGCCGGCTATCCGCTGGTACGCGGCCCGGCCAAGGTCGCAGACCAGAAGCTAGACGCCTTCGTGACCGCCAATCCGGAGCTCAGCCTCGATGCGGCCGCCATCCGGGCCGGCGACAAGACGACCGTTCCGGTGGAACAGGCGATCAAGGACAAGCTGATCACCGCCGAGGACGCGGCCGGCGCAACCGAGGTCACCGTCTTCAGCATTCCCAATGCCGGTGCGTTCACCATGGTGGCGGATCCGGCCGGGGTGAACTGGCCGTTGATCATCCTGATCCTGTTCATCCTGGTGATCTACGTGACCATGGTGTACGGCCCGATCGCTGCGATCCTGGTCGAGATGTTCCCGACCCGCATTCGCTACACGGGCATGTCGCTGCCCTACCACATCGGCAACGGCTGGTTCGGCGGTCTCCTGCCGGCGACGGTATTTGCGATGAGTGCTGCCCGCGGAGACATCTACTTCGGCCTCTGGTACCCCATCGCGATCGCCGCGATGTCGCTGATCGTCGGTACCCTTCTGGTCCGCGATACGCTGGGCACAGACCTGCACGCGAAGGACTGACCTGAAGTCCCTTCAGCTCGGGAAGCGAGCCCCGGCGGCGAAAGCTGCCGGGGTTTTTTCTTGGCCACCAGGCATCTTCCGACGTTGTTGAACGGGGCAAGGCCGAAAGCCAAGCGCGGGCGCGGGGCGGCCACAACCGCGGCTCGGGCAGGGATTTGCCGGTCTGTGAAAGAGCCGCTGAAACGATCATTGCAGGTCGCGGCCAAACGAACTCTGACCGGCGATCCGACGGCGCCGACCTCAGCCTGTCTTGCGTGCAATACTGGAAAGGCACCCGGCGCTACATCGGCCGTTTGGCCCAATATGGCTTGTATAGCGCGCTATTGCCGGGCCGATCGATTGCGAAACTTGTGCCGGAATTCCCGGCAATATTAATCTCGCCGCATTTTCTCAGTATTCGATATTGCCAAGGCGTCCAAAGGGCGATAACCAAGCGAGCGCTAAAATAAGGCAACACGATTCCCGAAAGCGAGACTGAAGTGAGCGACGAGACACCTTCCGATGACATCATTGCCCTGACCGCCGACGTGGTGGCGGCCTATGTGTCGAACAATCCGGTGCCTGCCGCCGATCTGCCGGCGCTGATCGGGCAGGTCTTCGCGTCGCTCAAGGGCGTCGCTGGCGGGGAGAAGGTGGAGGTGGTGGAGCCGCTGAAGCCGGCCGTGCCGATCAAGAAATCGGTGACGCCGGAATACATCGTCTGCCTCGAGGACGGCAAGAAGTTCAAGTCTCTGAAGCGCCACCTCGGCGTCCACTATGGCCTCACGCCCGACGAATATCGCGCCAAGTGGGGCCTGCCGGCCGACTACCCGATGGTCGCTCCGAACTATGCCGCTACGCGCTCGGCGCTCGCCAAGTCGATGGGCCTCGGCCGCAAGGCCAAGGAGCCGGAGCCGGCGCCGGCCAAGCGTGGCCGCAAGAAGGTCGCGGCCTGACAGCGTCACCACCATGCCGGGACAGACCCGGCAGCCGGCATGAAGGGGCGTGGCGAAAGCCGCGCCCTCGTCGTACCGGGAACAGTTGATCTGGGGGGAGCGCATCCGTGAGCTTCAGCGGTCTGGCGCAGCTTGCCGTCTCGACGGTCATCTTTCTTCTGGCGGCGACCAGCGCCAAGTCCTGGGCCGTGCAGCCGGGTCTGGGCAAGCTCGTGCTTACGCTCGCCCTCTATACGGCGGGCAACCTCATCATGCTGCGGCTGATCCGCGAATTCGGCATGGCCACCGCGTTCAGCCTTTCGGCCGTCATCCAGCTGGTGGCCGTCAATATCGTTGCGCTCGCCTATTTCGGCGAGCGGCTGGGCGTGGTGCAGGGCGTGGGCATCGGGCTTGCGGTGGTCTCCGTCGCCCTGATCACGCTCGGACCAGCGCTGGCCGGCAAGTAGCTGCGGTGCGCGCGATTTGCGCCGGCATCGAAATGGGCTAAGCCCTCCGCCAGCATATTCCAACGGGATCGAGACGATGAGCAAGGGCGCGGCACGGACGGGCGGCCGAATACTCGTGGACCAGCTGATCGCGCAGGGTGTCGACAGGCTGACCTGCGTTCCCGGCGAAAGCTATCTCGCGGTGCTCGACGCGCTGCACGACGCATCGATCGACGTGCTGGTGTGCCGCAACGAAGGCGGCGCGGCGATGATGGCGGAGGCTTACGGCAAGCTGACCGGCCGGCCGGGCATCTGCTTCGTGACACGCGGGCCCGGCGCCACAAACGCCAGTCACGGCGTGCACATCGCGATGCAGGATTCCACGCCGATGATCCTGTTCGTCGGCCAGGTCGAGCGCGGCATGCGCGGACGCGAGGCCTTCCAGGAACTCGACTACGCCGGCGTGTTCGGCTCGATGGCCAAGTGGGCGGTCGAGGCCGACAGCGCCGCCCGCCTGCCGGAGATCGTCGCGCGCGCCTTCCGCGTGGCCACGCAGGGAAGGCCCGGCCCGGTGGTGATCGCGCTGCCGGAGGATATGCTGGTCGAGACGGCCGAGGTCGCGAACGCGCCGCGCGTGGAGCCCGCGGAAGTTCATGCCGGTGCGGCCGACCTCGACCGCCTGGCCGGAATGCTGGCCGGCGCGGAAAGGCCGCTGGCCATTCTCGGCGGCTCGCGCTGGTCGGAGGAAGCCTGCGCTTCGATGCAGCGGATCGCCGAGGCGCACGCGCTGCCGGTCGCCACTTCCTTCCGCCGCACGCATCTCTTTCCCGCCGACCATCCGAACTTCGCCGGCGACATCGGCATCGGCCCCAATCCCAAACTGGCCGCGCGTGCGCGCGATGCCGACCTGCTGCTGCTGATCGGCGGACGCCTGTCGGAGATGCCGTCGCAGTCCTACGAACTGCTCGACATTCCGAGCCCGCGCCAGACGCTGGTGCATATCCACCCGGACGCCGGCGAACTCGGCCGCGTTTACCAGCCGGCTCTGGCGATCCAGGCGACGCCCTCGGCTTTCGCCGAGGCTTTCGCCACGAACGCGCCGCGGGCGCAGCGCAACGGCGCCGAAGCCGCAGCCGCGCATGAGGACTATCTGGCCTGGTCGCAGACGCCCTCGACGCTGCCCGGCCGCTTCCAGTATGGCGAGGCGATGTGCTGGCTGCGCGAGCGTCTGCCCGCCGACAGCATCATCTGCAACGGGGCCGGCAACTATGCCGGCTGGATCCACCGATATTATCGCTTCCGCCGCTTCGCCTCGCAGCTCGCGCCGACCAGCGGCTCGATGGGCTACGGCGTTCCGTCCTCGGTGATGGCAAAGCGCCAGCATCCGGACCGGATCGTGGTCTCGCTGGCCGGCGACGGCTGTTTCCTGATGAACGGCCAGGAGTTCGCCACCGCCGTGCAGCACGGCATCGCCGTCATTGTTGTGGTGATCGACAACGGCATGTACGGCACCATCCGCATGCACCAGGAGACGCACTATCCGCACCGCATCTCGGCGACGAAGCTGACCAATCCCGACTTCGCCGCCTATGCACGCGCATTCGGCGGCCATGGCGAGCGTGTCGAGGCGACGGAGGAATTCGCGCCGGCATTCGAACGGGCGCTGGCCTCGGGCAAGCCGGCCATCCTGCACTGCCTGCTCGACCCGCAGGCGATCACGCCGGCCCGCACCCTCGACCAGATTTCCGCGCAGGCGCTGGCCAGGAAAGGCTGACCGGCGCAAAAATTTTCATGGCGTTGTCGGAACGCCTGCGGCACCATCGTCCTTGGGGGACGACGGATCGCTGGAGGATACGGTCATGGCCGAGAAAGTGCTTATTCTTCTGGGCACCAAGAAGGGCGTGTTCATCGCCGAGAGCGATGCCGCCCGCCGCGACTGGTCGCTGCGCGGCCCTTACTGCAACACCTGGCCGATCAACCATGTCGTCGCCGACCCGGCGACCGGCGCAATCTATGCCGGCGGCGGCAACGAATGGTTCGGGCCGGCGGTGTGGAAGTCGACCGATCTCGGCGAGACCTGGACGCATTCGAGCGCCGGCATCGCCTATGACACGGGCCAGGAGCCGGTGAAGTCGGTGTGGAGCGTGGCGGTGAGCAACGGCAGTCTCTATGCCGGCGTGCAGCCGGCGGGGCTGTTCCGCAGCGACGACCGCGGCGAGAGTTTTTCGCACGTCTCCGGTCTGCAGGAGCATCCGACGCGCCCGCTCTGGAACCCGGGCGGGGCGGGCCTGATCCTGCATTCGCTGGTGATTGACCCCAGCGACCACGACCGCATCTGGGTCGGCATCTCGTCGGCCGGCGTATTCCACTCGGCCGACGGGGGCAAGACCTGGGAGCCGCGCAACCGCGGCACGCGCGCCGACTACATGCCCGACGACCAGCGCTATCCCGAATTCGGTCAGTGCGTGCACTGCCTGGTGATGGCGCCGGGCGGAGGCGGCCGGCTCTACCAGCAGAACCATTGCGGCATGTATCGCAGCGACGATGGCGGCCGCGCCTGGGACAGCATCGAGGACGGCCTGCCGTCGAGCTTCGGCTTTCCGGCGGCGGCGCATCCGCGCGACCCGGAGACGCTGTTCCTGCTGCCGCTCAACGGCGATTCGGCAGGCCGCTTCGTGCCGGAGGGCAAGGCCGCCGTCTGGCGCACCCGCGACGGCGGCGCCACCTGGCGGGACATGCGGGCCGGCCTGCCGCAGGAAACCGCCTTCTTCGGCGTGCTGCGCCAGGCGATGGCGACCGACCGGCTGGAACCGGCCGGCGTCTATTTCGGCACGAATTCGGGCGCGCTCTACGCCAGCGCCGACGAGGGCGACAGCTGGACGGCGGTGGCCCAGCATCTGCCGACGATCTCCTCGGTGGAGACGCTGGTAGTGGAGGCTTGAGGCGAT
>JAEUMA010000176.1 GCA_016793565.1 Rhizobiaceae bacterium | reverse complement strand
GCCTTCTCGATGCAGCCCCACATGCAGGCAGTGCGCTGCTGGCAGGGTTCCATGCCGTTGCGCGGTACCGTGGCGATTGCGTTGGTGCCCGGCCACCAGTGCCAGCCAAGGCGGTTCTGCGCCGCGGCCACAAGGCGGCCGGCCCGGGTCAGATCGACCGGCGGCAGCAGTTCGTCCTGGCCCGGGTACATCGGATCGCCGGCGACGCCCGAAACCACGAACTCGGCCTCGGTGCGCGCGTAGTGGGGCATCAAATCCCGATAGCTGATCGGCCAGTCATCCGCGACACCGTCAAGCGTGCGCACCCTGAAGTCGCTCGGAAGATTCCGCATCCAGTTGGCTGCCCAGGAGATGGACGAGCCGCCGACGCCATTCCAATAGAGCGGGATGATGTCGGAATCGTCCACGGAGATCGGGTAGTCTCCGGGATTCTGCCGCTTGGTAGGCACGTACTGCCAGTCGCGCGCTGCCGTCAGCTCGAAGCCCGGCCTGTCCGAGATGGCCTTCGAATAGTCGACCCACTCGCCCTGCTCGAGGCACACGACGCGCATCCCCGCCTCGGCGGCACGCTTCGCGAATACTGCGCCCGATGGGCCCGAGCCTACGACCAGCACGTCGCAGTCAATCGGCTTTTCCTGGTCCGGCATGGCTTGATTCCCCACGCGCCTCAGCCCTTGAGCTGTCGCTTCGCCCCGTAGCGAGAGGCCATGATGTTCAGCAGCACGGCCGCGACGATGATGACGCCGCTGACTACCGGCTGCAGGTACGAGTTGATGCCCATCAGCACGAGGCCGTTGCCGATCAGCGATATGACGAAGATGCCGAGCAGTGTGCCAAGGATGGAGCCGCGGCCGCCTGTCAGCGCAGTACCGCCGACGACCACGGCGGAAATGACGCTAAACTCCAGGCCGCTGCGCGCGACGCTCGCGTCGCCGACGCCGTTGCGCGCGGTCAGCAGGATCGCGGTGACGGCGGCCAGCATGCCGGCGATCACAAACAGCGCGATGCGGATATTACCCACCTTGATGCCAGCGAGATGTGCTGCCGAGGCATTGCCGCCGATCGCGAAAACCGATCGGCCGAAG
The DNA here is from genome assembly GCA_016793565.1 of Rhizobiaceae bacterium. Taxonomy (GTDB): domain Bacteria; phylum Pseudomonadota; class Alphaproteobacteria; order Rhizobiales; family Rhizobiaceae; genus JAEUMA01. Next base: position 8,831 of record JAEUMA010000176.1, on the reverse strand, counting down.
GCAGTCTTGCGGCTGATGAAGGCGAATGCGGCAAACAGGATGAACATGACGATCGCCGAGAAGGGAATGCCCAGAAACTCGCCGCCCATCGCATCGAGCGTCTCGTTGGGTGGGATGGTCACGGGCACGGAATCGGTCATGTAGAGTGCCATGCCGCCCAGCGCGCTCCAGAGGCCGAGGGTGCCGATGAAAGACGGCACGTCGAACCACGCGCGCAACACGCCCGGTATGGTGCCGAGGGCAGCCCCGATGGCCAGGGTCGCGATCATGGCGAGCACGATCGAGCCGTCGCCGGATTTCAGAATGAACGCGAAGCACACCGACAGGAACGCCACCATCGGTCCGACGCTGATATCGATTTCGCCGGAGATGATGATCAGCGTGGCGCCCCAGGCCGCTATGCCGAAGGCGGCCGCGTCGCGCAGGATCGACACCTGGTTGCGGAAGGTGAGGAAGTTGTTCGCATAGTACCAGAACGCGATATAGAGCGCCGCGATCACCAGAAGCAGGCCGATCTCGTTCATGCGTTGGAAGTCGAGGCGCCGCTTTGCCGGAGGCGAGGCCGAGGCCGATGTGTGTGTCATTGCGCACCCTGCTGGCTTTGGCCCGCGAGGCTGGCCGTCATCAATGTGTCGGCGCTGATATCGGGGGCGGTAAATGTCTCCACGATGCGGCCATCGCGCAGCACGAGAACCCGGTCGCAGACCTTTGGCAGTTCCTCGATTTCGCTCGAGACGAACAGAATGCTTTTTCCTTCCGCCGCCAGGCTTCGGATGATGGCGTAGATCTGGCTCTTGGCCTCGACGTCGACGCCACGCGTGGGTTCGTCGAGCAGGATCAGGCGCGAGCCCGCATAGACCCAGCGGCCGATGACGATCTTCTGCTGGTTTCCTCCGGACAACGTGCCGATCGGCGTCGTCGTCTCGGGCGCCTTCACGCTCATGCGGCGCACGATATCCGCCGTCGCGGCGGCGATGCGCGACGCTGACAGCACGCCGAGCGACGACACGGCCTTGCTGTTGGTGATGATCGTGTTCTCGTCGATACCGAGCAGAGGCACGATGCCGTCGTCCTTGCGATTCTCAGGCGTCATGCCCAGCCCGCGCTCGAGCATCGCGCTCCAGCCCTGGCCCGTCATGTCGATGCCGTCGAAATGGATCGTGCCGGCGTCGGGCCGGTCGAGGCCGGCGATGATGCGCAGAAGCTCCGTTCGCCCGGAGCCCAGCAGGCCGGCGATGCCAAGCACCTCGCCCTGCCGCAGATCGAAACTGACGCCGTCGAGCTTCGGTGCACTGGCCACGTCGCGGACCGACAGCAGCGTCGGACCCGCCTCGCGCGGTTCCACGAGTTCGTCCTTCTTCTCGTCATGCCCCAACATCATGCGCACGATCTCGCGCGTATCGGCCGCGCCGATGTCGAAGGTCGATACGGCCCTGCCGTCGCGCATCACTGTCGCAGTGTCGGCGATCTCGCGGATCTCCTTCATGCGATGGCTCACATAGATGACAGCAACGCCGCGCTGCCGCATGCGCCGCACCGCCGCGAACACCTGCTCCACCTGGGCGGCCGCCAGCGAACTGGTAGGCTCGTCGAGGATCACCAGCCGCGGCTCGCCCATCATGGCGCGCGAAATTTCCACCAGTTGCCGCTCGGCGGTGCTGAGCGAGCCAATCTTGGTTTCGGGATTGAGGTGCAGGCCGAGATTGGCCAGCGCTTCCTCGGTCCGGCGCGCCATCTCGCGATGGTCGAGAACGCCGAAGCGCCTTGGCCAGACGCCGAGGAACATGTTTTCCTGGATGCTCATGTCGCCGACCAAGCTGAGCTCCTGGTAGACCGGACGCACGCCGAGCTGCGCCGCCTGGCGCGTGCGGTTCTCTCCGCCTTGGTCGAGCGCGGCGCCGGCGATCTCGACCACACCCTCGTCGGGCGCCTCCGCGCCTGTCAGCAGCCGTATCAGCGTCGACTTGCCCGCACCGTTCTTGCCGAGCAGAGCCCGCACCTCTCCCGCCCTCAGCGCGAAGTCGACACGGTCGAGCGCCAGCACGCCGGAATAGCGCTTCAGCGCGCCGGTGACGCTCGCGACGAACGGCGCAGGCTGACCGGCCGGGACGGGAGCCGCCATGACATCATCTCGCTGTTTGAAAAGATCGGCGCCGGCGGCAGCTGGCCGCCGCCGGCAGACAGGACGAGCCGCCTGTCGGCCGTGCCGCAGGCGGACAGCTTCGATCAGGGAAGCCCGTCGGTATGGGTTTCAAGCCAGGCCTTGGCCTGCTCGCTCGTGGTATAGAGATCGATCGGGTTGGGCACGATCATCTCGCCCTGGGGCTTCTTTTCTATGGCGTTGAGCGCCTGCTGAAGGGCGAGCTTGCCCAGCGCCTGCCCCGAAACGTCGACCGTGCCGCGCATCACGTCGCCGGAAACGATCTCCTGGGCGATCTCGGTCGTCATATCCGAGCCGTAGGCGCTGATCTTGCCGATGTTGTTGGTGTTGCGGATAGCCTTGGCAGCACCCAGCGCGGCGCCACCGGATTCGCCCCACAACGCATCGATGTCGGGATTGGCGGTGATGATCTTCTCACCCGTCGAGATCGCCTTGTCGAGGATCGTGGCTTCCTGGTTGGCGACGATCTTGAAGCCCGGCACCTTCTCGCCGAGCGCCTTCTCGAAACCGAGGCGCCGCTGCACGCATACGTCCACGAATTCGCAGTTCAGGATGCCAATCTTGGGCTCGGTCTTGCCGGCCTTGACGAAATCGGCCGCCGCGACCTCGCCGATCTTGTAGCCGAAGGTGAAGGGATCGCCCACGGCATAGGCGTAGACATACTCCTTCATGTCCTTGTCGTTGATGCAGGTGTTGTAGCAGACGACCGGGATGCCGGCCTCATTGGCGCGCTTGATGGCACGCACGGAGCCGTCAGGCGACACGGCCGAAAGGATGATCGCCTGGACGCCGGCCGAAATCAGCCGGTCGATGAAGGATGCTTCCTTGCCGACGTCGCCGCCGGCATTCGTCTCGATAATCTGCACATCCTTGCCAAGCTCGGTGCCGCCGACCTGAACACCCTTGCGCACGCCGGCATAGAAGCCCTGCGCGTCAAGATAGATCGCTCCGACCGTGATGCTGTTGTCCTGGGCCATGGCCTGACCGGCAAGCGCCGACAGCGCCAAGGCTGTGACGCCTAGCTTAAGAGATTTGAGCACGTTCTGAATCCTCCACGAACAAAAGCTCTACGCGCCGCCGACTAGTCTTCGGATGCTCCTCCGCAACGCTCGAAAAGCACCTATACCTCGATCAGAAATTTGTCAACTTGTAAGCTAACTTTTCGACCGAGTAGCCAATTTCCTCCGCGTCGCCATGGCGCCGTCCTGTTGGTTCGGCGTCGTATTTCCGGGAACGCTTGATGCTGACTAGCACCAATCATCATACTAATCAATTGCAATGATATGATGATTAGCATAGACAGGTTCCAGCTCAAAAACGTGCTAGGCGTGAGGAAGGCTGAGCGCCGGGAGGAACCATGTTCGATGCCGCGAGAAGCGACGTCACACGATCGCACACCGTAGCGGCCTGGCGCCACGCGGGACGTTACGCGGGAGACGCGCGATGAAGATCGTCGCCATAGAGACGTTCCTCGTTCCGCCGCGCTGGCTGTTCGTGAAGATCGAGACGGATGCCGGCATTGCAGGTTGGGGCGAGCCGGTCGTCGAGGGCCGTGCCCGCACTGTGCGCACGGCGGTGGAGGAACTGTCGGACTACCTGATCGGCAAGGATCCTCGGCTGATCGAAGATCACTGGACCGTCATGCACCGTGGCGGCTTCTATCGAGGCGGGCCCGTGATGATGAGCGCCATAGCCGGCATCGACCAGGCCTTGTGGGACATCAAGGGCAAGGCGCTGGGCGTACCCGTGCACGAATTGCTGGGCGGCCGACTTCGCGACCGCATCAAGGTCTATTCGTGGATCGGCGGCGACCGCCCTTCGGATATTGCCGACGGCGCGAAGGACGCCGTGGCGCGCGGCTTCAAGGCGTTGAAGATGAACGCCACGGAGGAACTGCAGATCGTCGACAGTCACGACAAGATCGACGCGGCGGTCGCGCGCGTGGCGATGGTGCGCGAGGCGGTGGGCCCGCATATCGGAATAGCGGTCGATTTCCACGGGCGCGTGCATCGGCCCATGGCGCGCATCCTCGTCAAGGAGCTTGATCCCTATCGGCTGATGTTCATTGAGGAGCCGGTGCTCAGCGAAAATCGCGAGGCGCTGCGCGAGATTGCCGCGCTCGGCGCCGCGCCCATCGCGCTCGGCGAGCGGCTGTACAGCCGCTGGGATTTTAAGCCGGTGCTGGAGGAAGGCGTCGTCGACATCATCCAGCCTGACCTCTCGCATGCCGGCGGCATAACGGAATGCCGCAAGATCGCGGCCATGGCCGAGGCCTATGATGTCGCGCTCGCTCCGCACTGTCCCCTCGGCCCCATAGCGCTCGCGGCCTGCCTGCAGGTCGACGCGGTCAGCTACAACGCCTTCGTGCAGGAGCAGAGCCTGGGCATCCACTACAACGGCTCGAACGACTTGCTGGACTATGCCGCGAATGCCGATGCCTTCGCCTACGAAGACGGCTTCGTCGCGATCCCCACAAAGCCCGGCCTGGGTCTGGAGATCAACGAAGCCTATGTTCGCGAGCGCGCCCGGGAGGGGCACGACTGGCGAGGGCCCATATGGCGCCACGCCGACGGCTCTTTCGCGGAGTGGTGAGATGCCGGTGATCGCGCTGGCCAACGGCGAGGCTGCGGCCCGCATCTCGACGCAAGGCGGCGCGCTGCTGAATGTTTCCGTGGCCGGAGTCCCGCTGCTGAGGCCGGCGCCGGACAACGCCGCGGCGATCGACAGCGCCTGCTATCCGCTCGTGCCCTTCGGCAACCGCGTGCGCGGCAACCGCTTCGTGTTCGGCGGGCGCGTCTACACGCTCGAGCCCAACACCCAGTGGGATCTGCACTATCTTCACGGCGAAGGCTGGCTTTCGGACTGGCAGGTGGACGAACAGAGCGTTGACCATCTCGTCCTGTCCCATCGTCATGCCGATCCAGGCATGCCTTACGTCTACGCGGCGCGGCAGGAAATGCGGCTGCACGCGGACGGCATCGCGCTGTCGCTGACCGTGGTCAACGAGGGGGCCGAAACCATGCCGTTCGGCATAGGCTGGCATCCCTATTTCCCCATGACGCCGCTGACCACGCTCGAGACGGGGGCCCAACGCATGTGGAGCGAGGAACCGGGCTGGCTGCCTGGCAAACCGGGGCCCGTTCCGCGCGAACTCGATTTCGCCGAACCGCGCCCGCTACCGGGCCACTGGGTTAACAACGCCTTCGAGGCGTGGAGCGGCAGCGCCGTGGTGCGCTGGCCCGAGCGCCGCTCGCTGGTGCGCATTGAGGCCGATCCGCTTTTCACGACGATGTTCCTGTTCGTTTCCGATACTGCCTTCGATGCGTCTTACCGACGCGACTTCTTCGCTCTCGAGCCGATGTCGCATCTGCCGGACGGGCACAATCTTTCAGACCTCGGTGGGTTGAAGCCGCTGCGGCCCGGTGAGGCGCTGAGCGGCACCATGCGCCTGACCCTGGAGAGGCTTTAGATGGTGGCGGCGGCGACCTACGACTTCATTCTGGTCGGCGGCGGCACGGCGGCATGCGTGGCCGCCGCACGGCTGGTTGCGGGCGGCGCCTCGGTACTGATGCTGGAGCGGGGGCCCCGGCAGGCCAGCCGCATCATGCACTTCCCAGCCGGTTACATGAAGTTCCTAGAACGCGACACCTATCTGGAGATGCACCGGACGGAACCCCAGCCGCAACTCGGCGGGCGTGCACCCATCGTCCCGCAAGGCCGGGTTCTGGGGGGCGGCGGGACCGTCAACGCTATGGTCTATATGCGCGGCCACCGGGCCGACTACGCCGACTGGAATCGCGCCATCGGCGGCGATGGCCGCGGCGAATGGAACTGGGACGATCTGCTGCCGCATTACATGGCCCAGGAGGACAACGATCATCTGGGCGCTCCGCTGCACGGCGTGTCCGGGCCGCTGAAAGTCTCGCATCTAGCCCATACCAGCCCCATGACACGCGCCTGGCTCAAGACGCTGCAGCAGATGGGTGTGGCCTACACGCCGGACTTCAATGACGGCGATCCGCGTGGCGTGGGACTGATGCAGCACACGATCGACTGGACGACCCGCCGGCGCTGCTCGCCCGTCGACGCCTTTCTCGATCCCGTCATGCGTTCGCCGAAACTTACCGTGCGCAGTGGCGCCACCGTGGAAAGGCTCTGCTTCGACGGCGAACGTGCAACAGGGGTGCGCTGGAAGGAGGCGGGTGCGATGCACGAAGCGTCCTGCGGGGAGATCCTGCTCGCCGCCGGCGCCTATCAGACGCCGAAGCTCCTGATGTTGTCGGGCGTCGGTCCCGAAGAGGAACTGCGTCGGCACGGCATCGCACCGCGACTGGTGCTGCCGGGCGTCGGCGCCAATCTCCAGGACCATTACGAATGCCCGGTGGTGGCCACGACCAACGGCGCCTACGGCTATTTCGGACAGGACCGGGGCCTGTCCATGATTCTGGCCGGCCTTCAGTATCTGCTGTTCCGGTCCGGCCCGGTCACGACGACAGGGGTCGAGAGCTGCGCCTTCCTGTCGTTCGGCCAGGCGGAAGACCCCGCCGACATACAGATGTTCTGCGTGCCGACCGTCTATCTGGACCGCGATGTGATGGGCACGCCCCCCGGCCACGGCGTAACGATAAACTCGCTGCTGCTGCGGCCTAGGTCTCGTGGGCATGTGCGTCTACGCTCGGCCGATCCGGAAGCCGCACCGGTCGTGGACCTCCAGGTCTTCACTCATCCCGATGACCTGGCGACGACGATGAAGGGTTTCCGCTTTGCCCGTTCCGTGCTGGACCAGGAGCCGCTGAGAAGTCTCGTCGCCCGGGAGATTTTCCCCGGTCCGGCGGTAGTGTCGGACGATGCCGTAGCCGACCATTGCCGGCGCACGGTCAAGACCGGATATCACCCGGTCGGAACCTGCGCGATGGGCGCGGCCGATAAACCCCTTGCTGTCGTCGATCGCGAATTGCGGCTGCGCGGATGCGACGGAATCCGCATCATAGACGCCTCGATGATGCCCAACATAGTATCCGGCAACACAAACGCCGCGGTGATGGCTGTCGCCGACAAAGCTTCAGCAATGATTCTTGCCGGCCGGGCGCATTAGAGCCGTTTACGGTTAGAGGGAATCGTGTCGGCAATTGGACGGTGCGGCGGATGCCTTCGACGCGACCGCGCAGGTGTGAGCTGTCAGAAGCTACGGGTCATGATTGCTGGCCGGATGCGGAACTATCCGACAAATGCGCTTAGCGCCTCAACTATTCTCGCCATGTAGGTCTCGTCGTAGCCGCTGTCGTTGTCGAGAACGCTGAGGAAGGCCGCCACGCGGCCGGTCGCCGGGTTCACCATCAGGTATTGGCCGCCGTAGCGGGCATGGCCCAAGGTCCGGCCGTCGGTCATGAGGTGCCCGGCATAGCGCTGCCAGGGACGGCTGCGCGACAAAGGCGGGCCTTGCGACGCCAATGCAGCCTGCAGGAAGGCACCGCTGCCGACGGGGCGACCGTCGATCCCCAGCGTGCCGCGGGCGAACAGCAACCCGAAACGGGCAAGGTCAAGCACCGAGAGGCAGCCGCCGCCCGAGAGCGCGGGCAAACCCTCCGGGCTGAGGCTGACGTGAAAGCCTCCGGCGTAGCCCGCTGCATCGGTGATTGCCGCCAGCCGTGCCGGGAGATCGGTCAGCCCGGCTGCGATCAGGGTGAGCGCGTCCGTGTTGGCGGATTTGTACTCGACATAGCCTTTGCGGTTCTTCAGGTCCGTCCCGGTGATCCCGCAGGCGAACACGGCAAGCGTCATTTCCGGTCGTTCGTCTGGTGGCAGACGCCAGCCGAGCGCTTCTTCCTCGCGGTAGCAATCCGCGCCCGGGTCCGAATAATCCTCGGAAAAATCGTTGGCGACGTTCATGTCGAGAAGGTCGCGGACCCTGGCGCCGTGATATCCGGACCCCAGCCAGGGCAGATAGTGGCCAGCTGTCTGCTCCGGATCGAGCACGCCCTCTTCGATCAGTGCGCCAGCGATAAGATGCATGTGCATCTTGGTGATCGACTGAATCGAATGCGGCCGCTCGAGCGCGAAGTCGGGAGCGGCCTTGCCGTACAGAAGCCGCCCCTCCTCGACGATAGCGAGCGCCGAAAAGGTCGGGCGATTGGTCAGCCCACTTTCCGCCACGCGGCTGGCGAGCTTTGCGTCGGGCGCGTCGGCCAGAACGGAGGTCCGGCCGGCGCGGATCGCCAGCGATCGCCGAAAGATCAGGTGGGCGTTGTGAAAGCCGTGGCGGCGGTTTTCTGGTCGATTCCAGTTCTGCCGCCGGTCAGTCCCGACGGTCAGTTCGCGGTTCGGCACGCTTTCAATGTACGAAGTCATGGATAAGGACATCGACGATCGTGACGCCCTCCGGCGCGGGTCCGGCAAACAGCGGGTTGATCTCGATCTCGGCGATGGAGGCATCGGCGGCCATGCGCCCGGCGAGCTCCGCAACGAGGCGGACGATCGCCTCGCGGTCGGCCCCGGGCTTGCCCCTGAACCCTTTCAGGATCGGCGCGATCTTGAGGCGGTCGAGCGCGCCGGCGATTGCGGACGGCGGCGCCGGCAGCAGCATTGTTGCGCTGTCGTGCAGAATCTCGACCAGCACGCCGCCAGCGCCGAGCGTCAGCACCAGCCCGAAATCCGGGTCGCGTCGCACCGT
>JAEUMA010000171.1 GCA_016793565.1 Rhizobiaceae bacterium | reverse complement strand
TTCGGCCGCGGCCTGTGCCACGCCGTCGATCGAGTTCTTGGTGTTGGTGTCTTCCGGCTGGCCGGTGAAGTGGATGACGTTGCCCTTGCCGCCGAGCGCGTCGAACAAATGCTTGGCGCCCTGGTAGGCGAGGTCCTTGGTGTCCGTCGTCAGGCAGAACAGCGACGGGCTGGGCTGCGACGGGCAGCCGGCGATCGACAGGGACGGAATGCCCATGTCCTTCAACTCCTGCATCTTCTGGTTTGATGCGACCGGATCGTCCGGCTGGAAAGCGAAGCCGTTGAAGCCCTTGGCAACGTAGCTGTCGATGATGGCGTTCTGCTCCACCACGTCGAATTTCTGGGGCATCGTGAATTCCGGTACCGGGGCGATGGCGTAGGCCGCCGCCGCGTCGGCAATGCCCTGCGGCATCGGTCCGTAATAGGGGTGCACCAGCGCGCCCATCAGCAGGAACTTGTATTCCGCCGCCTGCGCGGCCACGGCCGACGCCGCGAGTGCCGCGGCAACCGCGCCTAGGCTCCAAAGCCTGACCTGCATGTCCTCATCCTCCCTTTGCGCGGCCCGACATTCCTCTCATGCCGATCGAGCAGCATTTTGCATATCAACCATAGCAATCATATTTGAACATGGTCAAGCCGCAGATTCACCGCCATGGCCCAGCGCGCGCGACAATTCCGCTGCCGCCCCGCCAAGTGCTGCCCGCGCCTCGTCGATGGTGCTGGGCACGTCGGTGCGGAGAAGGAAGGGTAGCGTCATAGCCGCGGTGGCGTGGCCACTGGCGTCGAAGACCGGGAAGCTAAGGTTGTGCACGCCGGAAATCTGCAGGCTGGGCATCTCCTCGAAGCCCTGGAAGCGGACGATCTCCAGACGGCGCAGATAGTCGGCTTCGCTTATCAGCCCGGGCGACTTGGCGAGCGACGTAGCAAGCCGGCGCCGGCGCTCGTCCTCGTTCTGAAAGGCCAGCAGCACGCGGCCGGACGCGGTGAGAAAGACATCGCGGCGTGTGCCCGGCTTCACGAAGTAGCCGGAATCCTCGAGCGTGTCGCACTGCGCCAGCACCAGGGCGTCGCCATCGTCGAAGACGGAAAGGTGGATGGACTGGCGCGAGGCGAAGGCGGCCGCCCGCATGATCGGCAGGGCGAGCGCCATCAGCCTCCGCGTCGGCGGGTGGCGGTGCGACATCTCGAACAGGCGCGATGTCAAGGAAAACAGGTTGCTGCGGGGATCGAGCGCTATGTATTTGCGCCGCTGCAGGACGTCGAGCATGCGGAAAATCTGGCTGACCGAGACGCCGATCGACTCGGCCAGGCCAGCGCGCGAGAGGCCAAGTTCGACGTTGGAGAGCGCCTCCAGCACGTCCAGCCCGCGTTCGAGGGCAGGGGCGCGGTAGCGGTTCGAGCCGTCGCCGACCTCGTCGCCCTGCGCCGCTTCCAGATCGTTTTCCATGCTTGCCATCGAGTTTTCGCCTATGGGGACTTGGATCGGATAAAACGTTTATATATAAGCGTTACCGTTGTCCTGTAAAAAGGTGCAGGTTGTCCACGGCGCGCGAAATCTCCGACATGCAGGCCTCGCCGGCCGCGGGCACTCCGGATGCGATCTATTTCCTGGGCGACAGTATCACGCTCGGCTGGCGTGACGAGGATCTCGGCGGCTGGCCGGCACGGCTGATGCGCCGGCTCGCCGGCCAGGGCTACAGCATAACCGGCTACAATCTGGGCGTGCGCGGCGACACATCCGGCGAGATCGCCGAGCGCTGGGAGCAGGAGGTCGGGCGCCGGCAGCGCGGCTCCAATTCGCTGCTGGTCTTCGCCTTCGGCGTCAACGACGCCAAGGTCGCGCCCGATGGCACTTACCTGACGCCGGCCTCGGACACAGCCTCCAGCGTGCGGCGCATCCTGGCAGCGGCGCGACGGCATCGCGTGCTCCTCATCGGGCCGGCTCCGGTGGACGAGGTTCTGATGCAGCGCCATCTCAACCAGGAAGGTCTCGCCGCGATGCCGACCGCGAAGGCCATCGATGCGATCGCCCGGCGGATGGAAAGCGAGGCGCGCTCCGCCGGCGTGCCGTTCCTCGATCTTCTCGATCGGCTCGCAGCGAATGCGGTATGGAAGAGGTCTTTGGCCGACACCGACGGGCTGCACCCCTCGCGCAGCGGCCACGACCTGGTCGCAGACCTGATCCAGGAGTGGCCGGCATGGGCAGAGCTCTTTCCGAGGCCCAGATGAACGAAGGCACGCCTGAGTTTGACGGCTTCAGGGTACTTGTCACCGGCGCCAGTTCGGGAATCGGCGCAGCGATTGCGGTCGGCTTCGGATTGCGTGGCGCTATCGTCGGCTGTCACTTCAACGCGAATGAGGAAGGCGTGGTGGCGACGGTCGCGGCGATCCACAAAGGCGGCGGCGACGCCGTCAGCCTGCAGGCGGATCTCTCCAGCCGAGGGGCGGGCACGCGGGTGGTCGAGGCGGCCGCGGCCGCGCTCGGCGGGCTCGACGTGCTGGTCAACAATGCCGGCGACATGCGCGAGCGCAAGCCACTCGCCGACGTCGACGACGACGATCTCGACCGCATGGTCGACCTCAATGTGCGGCCGGTGGTCGCCGCCTGTCGCGCCGCAATTCCGCTGCTTGCGCCCGGACGCGGATCGATCATCAACGTGACCAGCATTTCGGCGCGCTCCGGCGCCAGCGCCGGCGGCAATCTGTATGCGGCCGCGAAATCCTTCGTAGCCGGCTACACACGCGGGCTGGCGCGCGAACTCGCGCCACAACGCATCAGGGTGAACGCGATCGCGCCGGGCGTGATCGACACGCCGCTGCACGCCAGGCGGACGGATCCCGCGCTGTTCGCCCGGCTGAAGGATTCGATCCCGCTCGGCCGGGTGGGCCTCGCCGAGGACTGCGCAGGTGCTGCGCTCTACCTCGCCTCTCCTGCTCTCGCGGGCTTCGTCACCGGTCAGACCATCGATGTGAACGGCGGGCAGTGGATCGGATGAGCCTTGCCCGGGACGGACAATTTTTCGACCCACCGATCTTGAGACTTCGGCTCTCTCTACATCGGTGCCATGCGCCCGGCTCCCGCCTCACAGCGAGGCCAGAGATCGGCGCCAGCGCGGATCGTTGAGGGTGGCGCGCAGCCGGATTTGCTTCCAGGCTCCGAACTTGTGAAAATCGAAGTCGATGTCGGAGATTGCGGTCTGTATCATCGACCATAGCGACCATTTGAGGTCGCCAAGCATCCTGTAGACGTACATGCGAGACTTGATGTCCGTGTACACCCGGCCGAAATAGGCCTCTATGGCCTGGTCATGCAGCATCTCGTCGAAGAACATCTCCGTGCACCATGTCGACAAGTCGTAGCAGCGATCGTTGTTCGATGCGTACTCGAAATCGACGATGACGATGCGGCCGTCGTCGGTCCGCAGGAAATTCGCCGGCGCGGGATCGTTGTAGCAGGGAACCAGATCCATTCCGGCGGCCAGCACGGCAGCGCGAGCCTCCTGATATTCGCTGAAGATCGAGGGAAAGCCGGCCGGCAGACCCACGGCCAGTTCCGCCAGCTGTTCCAGATGCTCCTCGATCATGTCGAAGACCGTCTTGGTCAGCCCTAGAGGCGCCGCATCGTTGAACGTGCGATAGAGCCCTATGGTGCGCGCGCGGACGTCGGCAGCATGAAAATCCTTGGTGACGCAAGCGCGCGAATTGTCGACGAAATCGTAGATTTCGATGCCTTCTTCCCGCAAATAGTCGAAAGGACGCGGTCCGATACCAAGCTGAAAGGCACGGCGGCTCGCCTCCAGCGAGGCTCCGCGGTCTATGAAGCGTTCCGTTCCAGGACCGGGCAGCTTGACGAAGAAGGAGCCGCCTTCGCCGGCAAGGCTTACGCGCCAATTGGAATTGCTGAAACCGCCGTACATCGGCCGGTAACGGATCGCCCTGCCCTGCCAGGCCGGCACCCTGGAAAGAGCATACTCGAGCTGGCGCTCAGCCTGGCTGGCGCCCTCGCCAAGCACCTTTTCAACGGACATTCAAAGCCACTTCGCGCCGGCAGAGAGGTCGACGCGGGCGAGCGCGATACGGCAGCGCATCATGCGCCAGCACGCGTAGCGAAAGAACTCCACGTCCTTTCTCGGCGACCTGGCATCCATCGCCAGCCCCCACATCGCCCATGCGAGATCGTCGGCAATGGCGTAGAGGCGGGCGCGGCGAAGGTTAGACCGTTCTGCCCGCCCATCGAACATTTCGAGCGCCGGCAGGATGTCTTCCTCGCGTTCGAAGGCCTCGTTCATGAGGATGCCGAACTCGAAATAGGGATCGGCGTTGCGCGCCTCGTCGAAATCGACAAGACGCACCCGTCCGCGGGGATCGATGAGGATATTGGAGGCAAGCCCATCGGCGTGGGACGGCACCTCTTCCACACCGTCTGCCGCGATCAGGCGCTCGATACGAAAGACGTCGTCGAGAGCTGCGCGCAGTTCGTCCGATGCGGCTGCTATAGTGCCGCCGAGTTCGGCCTGAAGCACCCTGATGCGGTCGAATACCGACCAGCTTTGCTGCAGGCGGGGACCGGAATGAATCCTGCGTTTCAGCTGGAGCACGGCCTCCATCACCTCTGGCTTGCGCAGGTCGTTCACACGCGCGGTTCGCCAACCGTCGAGAAACTCGATGAGGGCCGCGCCACGGGCGCTGTCGAAGGCGAGTATCAGGGGGGCGCAGCCCAGCGCCGCGGCCTTGCGCTGTGCGTCGAACGAAGCCGCGGCATCGATATAGCGGCGCTGGTCGGGATGGATGACCTTCAGCAAAAGGGAGGGCCTGTGCCCGTCGATGGCGAGTTCGAGGCGTGCGCCATCGATGCCGCGATGCGAGGGCACGAGGACGCCGGGTGATCCTGCCTCGGCGACGATCCTCTGACCGCCGGCACGCCATGCCTGTCGTCCCTTGTTGGTGACCCGCGCGACAAGGCCGTCCCAGTCCTGCGCCAGAGCGGAGTGCATTCCGCTCTTGGCTGCGAAGCCTACCGTCTCGGGTGAGGCACTGCGGGACGTGTTGTCCCTTGCCACTACTGCAATTTCCGCCACGCCAGGACAGTCTCGCCTACCATTCGAACGAGGCCCACAGGTCCGGCCAACGCTGGCGCCGACGACGCCGACCGGATGCTATAGTTCTGGCGTGGGGTGTAAAGGAGAGATTTGGAAATGGCCGGCTTCTTGCTAGCCCAGGATGTCTAGACGACGATCAGGTCCACGCCTAGTTCGGCGAAACGGTCCACGAACTCCCCGCCCACGCCCTTGCTGGTGATGACGTGATGCGCGTCACCGAGGCCGAAGGCGCGGACTGCCCCGAAACGGCCAAACTTCGACGCGTCGGCCACCATGATCGTGGTAGCCGCCTGCAGGCGCGCGGCATCGTGCAGCGCGACCTCGTCCTCGCCGAAACCCATGAAGCCGTGGTCCAGATGAACGGCGCTGGCGCCCATAAGCGCTACGTCGAAGCGGTGACCGTTGAGCGCCGTAATCGTCGCGTGACCGAAGATCGCCTGATACTCGGGCACCATCGGGCCGCCGAGAACGCGCACGCTGGTGCCCCAGCCATGCGAGAAGAAGTGGGCCGCGACCGCGATGGAATTGGTGAAGATCGTCAGATCCTGATGCTTGTGCAACTGCTTGACGCAGGCAAGGGTCGTGGTGCCGGAACTCACGAAGATCTTCATCCCGTCGCGGACCAGACCGGCTGCCGCCTCGGCGATCCGGTTCTTTTCCGGCGCGTTGACCCTGCTGCGTTCGCCGAAAGGCTTGTCCGCTTCGTTGGGCGTCAACACCGCCCCGCCATAGACCCGGCGGACGAAGCCGTTCATCTCCAGCGTGCGCAGATCGCGCCTGATCGATTCCGGGCTGACATCGAGACGTTCCGCCAGGGCGTTGACGCTGGCGCGCTCGTTGCTTCGCAAAGCCTCGAGGATCTTTTCCTGCCGGAACTCAGAGAATCTCATCGACGTATTCTATTGCCGGAAAGCGGAGGCAGCCAATCTGCCCGCTCCGCATGCGCGGCTCCAATCGCCTCGGGCTAATCGCTTCCACCACAGTGTCAAGCCTTCTTTTGGGCCATGATATGCCCGACTCAAATATTTGGTCAAATCGGTCAAAATCATCATTGTCGTCATGCCGCTGAGAGTCAAGGCGCGATGCCGACATTGGCTAAAATTGTAAGCCTCAGAGCTTGTTCGGGTGGAGTGAGATTTGGTGCGATTTCCATCATTATTCTGAAAATAAAGGAGTTTTTGGCTTTTGGCCAATGTGGATGAAGGCAGGAGGCTGCACACGAGGCCGTCAATGTTCGGATTTTGTGA
>JAEUMA010000146.1 GCA_016793565.1 Rhizobiaceae bacterium | reverse complement strand
GTCCGGATCGAATCGCCCTTCCACCAGCCTGCGACGATTGTCAGTTGGGTGGTCTTGTCCGACATAGACAGCATAACCTTCGACTTCGGGACTGTTGGGGATGTCTATGTTCTCGATAGCGTCCAGACTGAGTTGTACGATTCAGAGAACGATCTATGGTACACTGATGTCGTAAATCCCACGGAAATCGGCATGACGAATACGGCGGCAACAGTTGTTTCTGGAAACCTTTACGTATTTGATTGGTTTTTAGATTCCGGGTCTGGCGAATTCGTATTTAATCCGATCGGAGTCGTGCAGAGTTTTGACTCCGGAGATTTGTCCATGTATCTTTGATGGCGTTTACTTGCTGACTAAATCTGATGTCCCAGCCTCGCTTTCCGATAAAGGTAACGGCCGAGGTTGGGAGGAGTAGTTCCGAACATTGAGTTGCGATGTGAGAAGGAAGCGGGCATCGGCGCAGCTATCTTTATCCACGCCCCCGCCACTCTCGCTTATCATGCGCTCGTCCCTTCCGCCGGGAGCGCGTCGCGAGGCGTTTCGATGCGGGGAGGGACCGGCGCCTCCGCCGGCCGCGTCACGCGCGCGGCCGTCCGGGGAGGTTCCGCCCAAGGGTTCCCCCGCCGCCACTACGGGCGGTGTGTGCCGGACGGGCACTAGTTGGCGGGCCCTTTGGCGGGCGCGGCGTTCCGGCGTTCTGCCGGAGCAATCCGGGAGATCGGAGCCGTTCCCGCGGGGTCCGCTGTGAAGCGGAACGGGCGGGACCAGAAATCGCCGGACGGGCGGCTGCGGCGGTCGCAGCCCAACCTGCCTATAATACAGCGGTCGCGCGGCCGCCCGTCTTCCCGACCCCGGTCGGGCGTTTTTTGGGCACTGGCCAGACGCCTATAGAAAAGGGCGGGCGTGGCGGCGGGAAAGTGTGGTCGAGCGAGCCGCGCCTTCTCAAAAAGCAAAAAACCCCGCCGGAGCGGGGTCTTTCGAAAGTCGCGAAAAAAATTCGGCTTAGATGCCGAGGCCTTCGTAGCGCTTCTTGAATTTCGACAGGCGGCCGCCGCGATCCAGGAGCTGCTGCTGGCCGCCGGTCCAGGCCGGGTGCGTCGAAGGATCGATGTCGAGGTTCATGGTGTCGCCCTCCTTGCCCCAGGTCGAGCGGGTCTCGTAGGAGGTGCCGTCGGTCATGACGATCTTGACGACGTGGTAGTCCGGATGGATGTCGGCTTTCATCGGTGTGATCCTGGCGTTTGCGGCTTCGGCAGGCGCGGCCTGCGGCGATGCGCCGCTTTTTGAAAACTCGAAGCCGCGGCTAGTGGAAAGCCACGGCTTCAAAAACGGTCGGCGAGCCTATACATCAGGCTCAATTCAAGCACAAGGCCGCCGCGGTGCCATCGGGGCGGCGAGGAAAACCCGGAAGACGAGATGGCTGCAGCGCCTGAAAAAGCCAGGGACGGACGGCGCCGGTCGCTGCGTCCGCTGCGGCGCCTGACGCCCTATGTGCTGCGCTATCGCGCCATGGTGGCCGGCGCCGTCGTCTTCCTCGTGCTCGCCGCCGCCACCACGCTGACCCTGCCGCTGGCGGTCCGCCGCATGATCGACAACGGCTTCAACGCGGAGAATTCCGCGCTGATCGGCAACTACTTCGCCATGCTGGTCGTCATCGCGCTGGTGCTCGCCGGCGCTTCCGCCGCGCGCTACTATTTCGTCATCACGCTCGGCGAGCGGGTCATCGCCGACCTGCGCCGCGACGTCTTCGCCCATGTCACCCGCCTGTCGGCCGACTTCTTCGACCGCGCGCAGTCCGGCGAGATCGTATCGCGGCTCGCCGCCGACACCACGCAGGTGAAGGCGGCCGTCGGCGCCACCGTGTCGCAGGCGCTGCGCAACGCCATCATGGGCACCGGCGCGGTGGCGATGATGGTGGTGACCAGCCCCAAGCTGTCGGCCATGGTGATCGTCGCCATCCCCTTCGTGGTGCTGCCGCTGATCGCCTTCGGCCGTTCCGTGCAGCGCAAGTCGCGCATGGCGCAGGATACGCTGGCCGACGCCACCGCCTATGCGAGCGAGCAGATCGGCGCGATCCGCACGGTGCAGGCCTTCACCAGCGAAGGCCCGGCGTCCGCGCATTTCGCATCGTCGGTCGAGTTCGCCTACGAGGCGGCGCGCTCGTCGGTCAAGGCGCGGGCTCTGCTCACCTTCGTGGCGATCTTCATCATCTTCGCCTCCGTCGTGGCCGTGCTCTGGGCCGGCTCGCGCGATGTGCTCGCCGGCACCATGTCGGCCGGCACGCTCAGCCAGTTCCTGATCTACGCCGTCATCGCCGCCGGTGCGCTCGGCGCCATGTCGGAAGTGTGGGGCGAACTCAGCCAGGCGGCCGGCGCCGCCGAGCGCATCTCAGAACTGCTGAGCGAGGTGCCGACCATCGCCGCGCCGACGCGCCCGACCGCGCTGCCGCTGCCGGCGCGGGGCGCCGTCGCCTTCGACAAGGTCTCCTTCGCCTATCCGACCGCGCCCGGCCGGCTGGTGCTCGACCGGCTGGATCTGTCGGTGGCGGCCGGCGAAACCGTCGCCATCGTCGGGCCGTCCGGCTCGGGCAAGAGCACCATCTTCTCGCTCATCCTGCGCTATTACGACCCGACGTCCGGCGCGGTGCGCGTCGATGGCGTCGATATCCGCGAAACCGAGCCGCAGGATTTGCGGCGCCGCATTGCGGTGG
>JAEUMA010000060.1 GCA_016793565.1 Rhizobiaceae bacterium | reverse complement strand
ACGGCTGAGCGCGCATCGTCGTCGGCGACTCAAGCGCCGGCGATGCGGTCAGGTTTCGTTGACGCCGTGCGGCCGCAGCGCCTGCCGCGCACCCAGTATGTGGGCGGCCATCAACGCTTCCGCCCATTCGCCGTCGCCCTGCCGAAGGGCTTGCAGGATCTGCTTGTGCTGATCGAAATTGCGTCGAAGCATCTCGCGGGGGTATCGGCTTATCGCGCGGCGTACGAGCGGAAGCTCGGTCAGCGCGGTGACGATCGAAATCAGCCGCGGCGACCCGGAGGCCTGCAGAATCGCGGCGTGAAGCTCCGAGTTCAACTCGGTGCAGCGCTCGATCCAGCCAAAGCTTCCGGCATCGAGGAGTTCGATCATGGTTGCGGCGAGCTTATCGAGGCGATCCAGTTCCTGCTCCGCGATGTTTCCCGCCGCCAGGCGCGACGCATAGGGCTCGAGCCTGACCCTCAGCGCGTAGATTTCCTCAAGATCGGTGTCGGTCCAGCGGCTGACGAACGCGCCCCGGTTCGGGATCGTTTCGATGAGGCCGTCGCCTTCGAGGCGCGCCAGCGCTGCCCGCACCGGCGTCCTGCTCACGCCGTAGTTCTGCGCGATCAGCGCCTCCACCAGATGCGAGCCCGGCTGGTGGACGCCGCGCAGGATTTCCGAGCGCAATGCTTCGTAGAGCGGGGAAGCTCCTGTGCGCAGGCCAGGCGCGTCAGCTTCCCCTGCGTCTTCGGTGGCCTGATCTGCTTCGCGCGATTGAGAACGTGGCGTCATGGTTGGCTTTGCTCCCTGTCCAGACCGTCCCGGCGTGTCACGATCTTCCGTGCGATCGTACACAATCCCGTCGGTGGCGGCCTAGCACTCTGTAGTTGCCTTCAACCGCGACGGCGGAATGCCAAGGCATCCAGGCGATCCATGCTCCATACTAGTGAGCCATCTTCATTAAAAGGAACACCCTTCACGAAGAGTGATCCAAGATCGTACACAATTATAGGGGTGAGGCTCGCAAGACAACGCCATTTTTCGCGCTGTTGCGCATTGCGTTCGATGTCAGATCGTGTACATTTTTCCTTTAATGGATAACTGAGATAAATTCAGTTACGCGCTGAGGCGCAAACAGACGAAGGAGGCGCGCTTTGGGAGGAGAACCGGGTGCCCACAATGCCAGTCCGCGAACGCAAACGGACGAGCGCTACAGCATAGGGGTCGATATCGGAGGGACGTTCACCGATTGTACGGTGGTGTCGCGGAGCGGCGCCATCTATGTCGGCAAGGTGCCGACGACCCGGCACTCGCTGTCGGAAGGCTTCTTCGGTTCGATTGCTGACGCGTCGCTGCGCATAGGAATTGGCACCAGGGATCTCTTCGCCCGGGCGGAGCGGCTGTCGCACGGCACCACCGTCGGCATCAACGCGATCGTGACGCGCACCGGCGCGCGGGTCGGCCTGCTGGCCACCAAGGGGCATGGCGACGCTATCCGCATCATGGACAATTCGGGGCGCTTCACCGGCGTCTCCATCGAGGAGGTGCTCGACTACACGCGCTCCAGGCAGCCGCGCCAGTTCGTGGAGCGCGGCCATATCGTCGAGATCACCGAACGTCTGGATTCCAGGGGCCGCATCGTCGTGCCTCTCAACGAGGAAGAGGTGCGTAGTGGCGTTCGGCGTCTGCTGACGGCCGGCGTCGAGGCCTTCGCGGTCTCCTACCTTTGGGGTTTTCTGCGGCCCGAGCACGAGCAGCGCACGGCCGAGATCATCCGCGAGGAGGCCGGCGACATGTTTGTTTCGCTGGCCCATTCCACCGACCC
>JAEUMA010000055.1 GCA_016793565.1 Rhizobiaceae bacterium | reverse complement strand
CTGATGTCGGGGAAGGCATTGTTGGTGTGGACGGTGTCGGCGACGATCTTGTCGCGGCCGTATTGCAGGCCAAGGTCGTCCCACACGGTGCAGTCATGGCTGTAGCTGTCGTAGATATAGCCGATGTCCTTCTCTTCCCAGATCCGATGGGTGATGCGGACGATATAGTCGATGATGTTGACGTATGTCGGATCGAAGCCACGCATCGGCTGCGAGACCAACCCCTCGGGCGCTTTGCCTATGAAGTTGTCGGTGCCGCCCCGCCGATAGGCGTCGAGTGAGATCGAGAAATCCTTCGGCATCTGCTCGGGCGACAGCGCCTCGAACTGGACGCGCGCAGGTTCCAGCGTGCGCTCGCCCTGCGACTGCGCCGGCCGGCCCTTTGTGATCGGGAGAGCCTCGGCACTTTTCCGATCCTGAACGACTTCCGCCATCTTGCTGCTCCCGGCATTTCATTTTACGCATACGTATGCTGTCTCATTTTCAAGGGTTATGCAAGAAGGATATTTCACCCCTCTTGCATTTTTCAGGACTGGGCTTCGGAGGGCCTACGTCATATAAGCATACGTATTCTTATCTGGACGAATTCGGAGCCTTTCCGTGCTAGCCCATGACGAAGTGGCTGTGAAACGACACTATTACGACGCCTTCCGGCAGATCGCGTCCGCACGCGAATCCGACATCGACCGGCTCGTACGGGAAAATTTTGCGCCCGATGTCCGCTACTTCGGAAGTCACCCGCTCGACGAAATCACCGGCGCCTCGGACATCGCGCAACGCGTGTGGCGGCCGCTATCTGCTTCGTTTCGCGATCTGCGCCGCTGCGACGACATCCTGATTGGCGGCCACTTCCAGGGGAAGGACTGGATTTCGGCGACCGGATATCTGCACGGGACGTTCGTGCAGCCCTACCTCGACATCCCCGCGACTGGAAACTGGGCCTATCTCCGCTACGGCGAATTTCATCGGATCGAGAACGGGCGGATCCTCGAAAGCTACGTGATCTACGATCTGCCGGACCTGATGCGCCAGGCGGGGGTTCGGCCCTGGCGGAGTGGCGTCGCAGCAGAGACGCTGATGCCCGGCCCGGCGAGCCGCGACGGCGTCGTGCTCACCGCGCAGGATCGGGGCGAAACGCGAAAGTCGCTCGAGCTGGTCGAGGCTATGATCTTCGGCGGCCTGCTGACTTTCGACGGCGACGATTCTGCATCGATGGGCATGGAACGCTACTGGACGCCGGACATGATGTGGTACGGTCCGGGCCTGATCGGCGCGACGATGGGCCTCGACGCATTCCTGAAGTTCCACCAGGAGCCCTGGCAGAACGCCGTGCGTCCGCGCGGCGCGCTGACCGCGCGGGATCGCAAGCACGTCGCCCGTTTCGGCGATGGCCCCTTCTGCTCCTTCGCGGTCTGGCCGAGCCTCTACGCCACCCGCGGCGCGGATCTGCTGGGGGTACCCACCACCGAACAGCCGGTCGACATCCGGGTGATGGATTTCTATCACCGCAGCGGCGACCGGCTGAACGAGAACTGGATTCTCATCGATTTCCCTCACCTTTTCCAGCAGTTGGGCGTTGATCTCTTCGCCCGGATGCGTGAGAGCAGCAACAATGCAGGCTAGAAAGGCGAGGAGGCCGTCTCTGCCGTGAAGCGGCCCAACGTCACGTCCGTGGATGTCGCCCGCCTGGCCGGCGTGTCGCAGTCGGCTGTGAGCCGCGCTTTCTCGAAGGTGCCGACGCAATCCAGCGTTTCGGACGAAACGCGCAAGAAGATTTTGCGCGCGGCCGACGAACTGGGCTACAGGCCGAACGCGCTGGCGCGCTCGCTGATCACACAGCGCACCCGTATCGTCGGCGTGCTGTTCAGCTACCTCGACAATCCTTTCTACGCCAACGCGCTGGAGCTGATCTGCCATGGGCTGCAGCGCCAGGGATACCACGCGCTGGTGTTCATGATGCCGGACACGCTGGCCGACGTCGAAGCAACCGTGTCCGATATCTTGCAGTACCAGGTCGACGGCCTCATCACCGCTTCGGTCGAACTGTCCTCCAAGCTTTGCGAGGACTGTCGCGAACAGGGCATACCGGTGGTGATGCTGAACCGCGTGCAGGACAATCCGTTGCTCTCCAGCGTCACAACCGACAATGTCGGCGGCGGGCGCCTCGCCGCCGGCGCGCTTGTTTCTGCGGGCTGCAAGCGGATCGGCCTGATCGCCGGCTGGGAAGGCGCTTCGACCAGCCGCGACCGCGAGTTCGGCTTTACCGCCGAGCTTGCCGCGCGCGGGATCGAACTCTTTTCGCGCGCGGTCGGCCATTTCGACCTCGTGCGCACGGAAGAGGCGACGCGCGAAATGTTCGATCGTCCGGCAGCAGCACGGCCCGACGGAGTGTTCGTGGTCAACGACTACATGGCCGTGCGCGCGATGGACGTGATGCGCTTCGGCCTCGGACTTAGGATCCCTCAGGACGTATCGGTCGTCGGCTTCGACGACACAGCCATGGCCGACCTGCCGACCTATGCCCTGACGACGGTTCGGCAGCCGGTCAGGCAGATGGTGGACAGCGCGCTGCGCCTGCTGTTCGAGCGCTTGAACCAGACTGGCGTCGAGCCAGAACATGTTATTCTCGGCGCCCGCCTGATGGAACGCGAGAGCGTCAGGAACCGGACGCCGTAGGCGGAAGACAGGGATGTATGCCGCCCGCCGCCGACGCGTGCCAAACTAAGCTGCGGCGGCCGCGAGCGCGCGGCCTCGGATCAGGTCGCTGGCCTTCTCGGCGATCATGATGGTCGGCGCGTTGGTGT
Source organism: Rhizobiaceae bacterium (assembly GCA_016793565.1). Classification (GTDB taxonomy): domain Bacteria; phylum Pseudomonadota; class Alphaproteobacteria; order Rhizobiales; family Rhizobiaceae; genus JAEUMA01. The sequence continues at coordinate 1,265 of JAEUMA010000055.1, read as the reverse complement.
TGCCGCTGACGATGGTCGGCATCACAGAGGCATCGACCACCCGCAGGCCGTCAACCCCACAAACCCGGCATTCCGGATCGACAACCGCGGTGGCATCGTTCGGCGAGCCCATCTTGCAGGTGCCGACCGGGTGGTAACCGGTATCCATCTTGGCGCGCACCCAGGCATCGATCTCCGCGTCCGTCTTCACGCCGGGGCCCGGCGCATATTCGGGACCGCGGAACGGATCGAACGCCTTCTGCGAATGCACGTGCCGCAATATCTTCACCGCCTCCCGAAGTCGATCGCGGTCCTCCTGCGTCTGCAGGTAGTTGAACCGAAAGACCGGTGCCGTCGTCGCCTCTGCGGACGCGATGGTGAGCCGGCCGCGGCTCGTCGGCCGCATCAGGTCGGCATGGCTCTGAAAGCCGTCGCTGGGGATGGACTGGATCGACTGCAGCGTATCGGCGTCGATCGCCAGCGCTAGGAACTCGAAATGCAGGTCCGGATGCTCAACCGAAGGGTCGGACCGCACGAAGGCGCCGGTATCATAGTGGTTGGTCGCACCGAGCCCGTCCTTGAACAGGAACCAGCGCACGCCGATCATCGCCTGCGCGACCGGCTTGAGCTTGCGGTAGAGCGAGACCGGCTGCGTGCAATAGTGCTGCACGACGATGTCCGCGTGGTCCTGCAGATTCTGGCCGACGCCGGGAACGTCGGCCATGACGGCAATCCCGTGCGTTTCAAGTGTGTCGGCAGGCCCTATTCCCGACAGCATGAGCAGGTGCGGTGAATTGAAGGCGCCCCCGCAAAGGATGACCTCCCGCCCGGCGCGATAGAGCCGTTTTTCGGCGCCGCGCGACGCCTCGATTCCAACGGCACGCCTGCCTTCGAAGACCACCCTGTGCGTCAGCGTCTCCGTCATGACGGTCAGGTTCGGCCGGCCAAGCACCGGCTTCAGGAAGGCGTTCGCCGTGCTCCAGCGGCGCCCCTTGTGCGTGGTGCGCGGGATGCGGCCAAAGCCTTCCTGGTCGGCGCCGTTGATGTCGTTCGTCAGCGGATAGCCGGCCTGCTGGCCGGCCGCCAGAAAGGCTTGGCTCAGTGGATTGGTCGCTTCGCCCTGCGTCACATGAAGCGGACCGCTGTCGCCGTGGAAGTGGTCGGCCGCTCCATGGTGCGTTTCCAGCCGCCGGAAATACGGCAGTACGTCGTCGTAGCTCCAGCCACGGCAGCCCGACTGCGCCCAGCGGTCGTAGTCGCGGGCGTGGCCGCGCACATAGAGCATT
>JAEUMA010000030.1 GCA_016793565.1 Rhizobiaceae bacterium | reverse complement strand
CCAATGCTGTCCTATCAGCATGGCACTGTATACGGAAAACAGGAGGTTCCCTCTTTCCCAGACCAGTCTCCTGAAACGCAGCTGATGATCGCCCTATTCGCAGGGCAAGGCTACGTTGTCACCGGTGCCGACTATTTCGGGATGGGCATATCCTCCGAACCGGAAGGTTATCTGGTCAAAGGCAGCCACCAGCAGGCGACATTCGATATGCTGATGGCGGCACGCGCCGTCCTCGCCCACATGGGAATCGAGGACACAAAGCTGTTCCTTTCAGGATGGTCGCAGGGCGGCTTCGTGACCATGGCTATGCTGGAAAGGCTAGAGGCAGCAGGCGTGCCGGTCGCTGCGACGGCGACCGCCAGCGCACCCCTCGACCTGTTTCCGCTCATGGAGGGATTCCTCAACTTCCCCCGCAAGATCGATGCGTCGTGGATCAACAGCGTCATGATCCTGTCCGCATTTTCCTACGAGCACTACTATGGAGTGCCAGGTCTGGCCCGCAGCCTGTTCGTGGAAGAGCACTACGAGACGGCGAAGAAAGCCTATGAGCGCACGCCCACCGATGTCACCACGCTGCCTTCCGATCTGCGCAAGCTGATCCGCCCCGAATATTTCGACACGAAGTTCTTTGGACAGTCTGCCTTCGGCAGGTTGATCGGGACCGCTCAAGCTTACCGATGGGTCATCGGCTCGCCCGTTCGAAACTACTATGGAGAGACCGACGAGGCGATCCCGGTCGGGATCGGCCAGATCGCCATGTTCTACCAGCATGCCATGGGAAGTGGGAACCAGAAGGTGGAGGCGATATCGACTGGTCCCACCACGCATCGTGGCACCTACGCCAGGGCCGCCGTCGAGTGGAAGACTTGGTTTGACGGACTTTAGGCCCGTTGCTAGGCGCACTTGCGCGCGTCCTGCTGACAGAAAATCGCGAAATCCCTATTCGGAATCGGGTGGAGCAGTAGGGGCAGACGTGCCCTTGCGCCTGATGTTGCGGCGGATCATTCCGGCATCAGCGCCGCCCAGTCCGAAAGCTGCGGCGAAGTAAAGGACCATTGCGCCAAGTACGATGATGCCCAACGCGGTGGCCTGCATATGGATCGGCGACGCCGAGGCCAGCTGCGGCTCGAAATAGTCGACAGCGAACCAGATCGCCGCTGCCATCAGCGCCGAGGCGATGACAAGTCGGGGCGCACGTTTCATCAGCCCGGCATCCCTGTGCCAATGGCCGCGCCTGATCAGCACGCCGAGCAGCATCGCCGCGTTGACCCAGCCGGCGACCGCCGAGGCCGTAGCGATGCCGGGCGCGCCCATCGAGGAGAACAGCCAGAGCGCAATGGAGATGTTCACCGCCACCGAGATTGCCGCGAAGACCATCGGCGTCTTGGTGTCCTCGCGGGCGAAATAGCCCGGCGTAAAGGCCTTGATGAGCACGAAGGCCGGCAGGCCGAGGCCGAAGATGGCCAGCACCCGCGCCACGAGTATGGTGTCTTCCGGCGTAAACGCGCCGCGCTCGTAGAGCACCCGCACGATCGGCTCGGACATGGTGAGGAGAGCCGCGGCAGCCGGCAGCGTCAGGAACAGCGTGAACTCGACGGAACGGTTCTGCAGGTTCGCCGCCTCGACCATGTTGCCGGCCCGCAGCGCGCGCGCCAGTTCGGGCAGCAGCACGATCGCGACCGCGATGCCGACGACACCGAGCGGTAGCTGATAGACCCGGTCGGCAAGGTTCAGCGAGGCGACCGCGCCTTCCCCGCCGGACGCGATGGCGGTGC
>JAEUMA010000009.1 GCA_016793565.1 Rhizobiaceae bacterium | reverse complement strand
TTCGGCCGGCAGGTTGGCGTTGACCGTGGCGTCGTCGAGCGGCTGCGTGACGCCCTTCGCCTTGGCGTTGGTCAGGCGGGCGACATCGACCGTCAGAATCACGTCGGCCGGCGAGTTCGTTCCTTCGGCCAGAATGCGATCCTCAAGTCCCTTGTCGAGGAACAGTACCTCGGTGGCTATGCCGGTGTCAGCGGTAAAGGCATCCAGCACGGGTTTGATCAGGTCCGGCTGGCGGTAGGAATAAATGTTGACGACACCATCGGCGAGAGCCGAACCTGCGAACAGCGTGGCTAACGCAAATCCGGCGACCGCGGCCGCCTTCGAGCGGACTTTTACATATGTCATGTTTCGTGCTCCGACCTGAGGGTTCAACAACCCAGGGACCATGGCGCCGGGTGTTCCTGCGGCACCGCGCGGCCTCCTAATGCTGTATGCATTTTGCACCGTCAAGACAAAAGTTCAATATTATCAATAGTTTAGAATTGTTCTAAACTAGAGCATTCTAGGCAGCTTTTACTTCAGGCATTGCATTTTATCGCCGACCTGCCGAGGGCAATCGGAAGCGCCTGTTATCATCCAGACTTTTCCGGGCCGCCCTTCCCTTCCGCCGTCGCCGCCGGCTATAGTTCGTCTATCCGAAATCTACCCTGGTGATTGATGGCTGCCGTCAAGAAAGATGCTCGGACCTCCGGCCGTGGAGGTCGCGTGCGCACGCCTCCCTACGTCAAAAACATGCGAGGAGTTCGGAACTGGAAGGAAACCAAGGAGTGGCTGGAATGGCGGGGCATCGAGGACATCGAGTGCATCACGCCCGACCAAGCAGGCATTGCCCGCGGAAAGATGATGCCGTCCAAGAAGTTTACCTCCAACACGTCGCTGGCGCTGCCCTCGGCCGTCTTCATGGCCACCATCTCCGGCGGATACCCGGAGGACGGCAACGGCTTCGCCTACCCCGAGGATGACGGCGACCTCAAGCTAGTGCCCGACCTCTCCACCCTGTCGGTCGTACCGTGGGAGGAAGACCCGACCGCGCAGGTGATCTGCGACCTCGTCCACCAGGACGGTCGCTCGGTGGAGTTCACGCCGCGGAACGTGCTCACGCGCATCGTCGACGCCTACGAAAAGCTGGGGCTGAGGCCTATCGTCGCGCCGGAGATCGAGTTCTATCTGGTCCGCAAGAACCCGGATCCGGACTACCCGCTGGTTCCACCTGTCGGACGCTCCGGGCGCTCGATCGGCGGCGGCGCCGGCTATTCGATTGCAGGGGTGAACGAGTTCGACGAGCTGATCGACGATATCTACCATTTCTCCGAGAGCCAGGGGCTGGAGATCGACACGCTGATCCACGAGGAGGGCGCCGGCCAGCTGGAGATCAACCTGCGTCACGGCCACCCGGTGGAGCTTGCCGACCAGGTATTCATGTTCAAGCGCACCATCCGCGAGGCCGCGCTCAAGCATGAAACCTACGCGACCTTCATGGCCAAGCCGATGCAGGGGCAGCCCGGATCGGCGATGCACATCCATCAGTCGATCGTCGACAAGAAGACCGGCCGCAACATCTTCACCAATGACGACGGGACGGAGTCGGAAGCCTTCTTCCATTTCATCGGCGGCATGCAGAAGCACGTGCCGAGCGCGCTGGTGATGTTCGCGCCATACGTCAATTCATATCGCCGCCTCACACAGGCGGCTTCCGCGCCGGTCAACACCAAGTGGGGATATGACAACCGGACCACGGCGTTCCGCGTCCCCCGCTCCGATCCGATCGCGCGCCGCGTCGAGAACCGCATCCCCTCCTCCGACGCCAATCCCTACCTGGCGCTGGCGGCCTCGCTGGCATGCGGACTGATCGGCATGACCAACAAGATCCAGCCCGACGCGGCCATCCTGACCACCGCCAACGAGGACGAGATCGACCTGCCGCGGGGGCTTCTCGAGGCGGTCGACCTGTTCGAGGGCGACGCCGAACTCCACAAGGCACTGGGCACGCCGTTCGTATCCACTTACGCGGCAATCAAGCGCGCGGAATTCGAGACCTTCATGGAGGTGATCAGCCCCTGGGAGCGGGAGTTCTTGCTGCTGAACGTGTGAGTAGGGCAGTAGTCCCTCGCTGCCGATTGAAGACAATGCCCTATCAATCCCCCATATCTCCCGGTCATTCCTGGTACGAAGCGTCCGTCGGCGACAGGCCGAGTTACGCACCGCTCGACGGCGATGTGCGGACCGACGTGGTCATCATCGGTGGCGGCTTCACCGGCCTGTCGGCGGCGGCGCACCTCGCAAAGGCAGGCACCCGCGTGGTGCTGATCGACGGGGCGCGTTTCGGCGACGGGGCGTCCGGCCGCAATGGTGGCCAGCTCGGCACCGGGCAGCGGACGCCCGCCGACGAACTGGAGGCCGCGCTGGGCTTCACCCGCGCCAAGGCGCTGTTCGACCTCGCCGAGGAAGCGAAGGCGCATCTCCTGGAATTCGCATCGGTCAACGGTATCGAGATCGACTTCATGCCGGGCCAGATGTCGGTCGCGCACAAGAAGCGATATGTCGACGACTACAAGGCCTATGCGGACGTGATGGCGACCCGCTTCGGCTACCCGCATGTGCGCTTCATGGATGCCCACGAGACTGCCGAGCGTCTCGGCTCGCAACATTACTTCGGCGGCACACGCGATTCCGGAACCGGCCACATCCATCCGCTGAAACTCGTCGTCGGGAGCGCGCGGGTGGCGGCGCAGGCCGGCGCCAAACTTCACGAAAACACCCGCGCCACCGGTATATCCAGCAATGGCGGCAAGGTGGTCGTCACGACACCGCAAGGCACCATCACCGCCGACAAGGGATTCATCGCCGTCAACGCCTATGGCGGGACGCTGGAGCCCGTGAGTGCCGCGCATGTCATGCCGATCGGCTCATTCATCGGCGCGACGGTGCCGCTCGGCAGCGACAGTCCAGTGCTGCCCGGCGGCGAGTCGGTGGACGATTCCCGCTTCGTCGTCCGCTATTTCCGCAAGACCACGGACGGCCGGCTGTTGTTCGGGGGCCGCGAAATCTACACCGTCGACAACCCCTCAGATATCAGCGCCCATATCCGCAGGCAGATCGCCGAAATCTATCCCGGCCTGAAGGATGTCGAGATAACACACTCCTGGGGCGGTTTTGTCGGCATCACCGTTCCGCGCATGCCCTATGTGCGGGAGGTGATGCCGAACGTCATCTTCGCGGGTGGCTATTCCGGCCACGGCGTCATGCTGTCCAACTTCGTCGGTAAGCTCTACGCCGAGACGATCGCCGGCAATCGTGACCGACTGAAGTTGCTCGAAGACTTGAAGATTCCTGCGTTTCCCGGCGGCCGCAGCCTGCGTGCACCGCTGCTGTTCCTCGCGCTCAACTGGTTCGCCCTGCGGGACCGGTTCTGAAGGTGGCGCAGTCGTCGGACCGGATTGGGCCGATCCTGCCGACCGACCAGGCAGCGGTGCTGGCGCTTAACAACGAACACGCCGAGGAACTGTCATGGATCGAGCCCGAGCGGCTC
>JAEUMA010000757.1 GCA_016793565.1 Rhizobiaceae bacterium | reverse complement strand
AGCTTGAAGCGCACCGTGTGGTCGTCAAGCGCGGTGATCGCCTCCGGATCGATGGCGGCCATCGAGGAGGCACCCGGCGAAGCGGTCTTCGGGTCGAGCAGCCGCTTGAAAGTGAAGATGACGTCCTTCGCCGTAAACGCGGCGCCGTCGTGGAACTTCACGCCGTCCTGCAGCTTGAACGTCCACTCGTCGCCGGTCGCGTTGGATTCCCACGACTTGGCAAGCTGCGGCGCCGCCGAGAAGGTGTCGTCGAGCACGACTAGGCGCTCGAATACCAGGCTGATGCGCGCGGCGTCCGGATCGGCGGTGCTCTGCGCCGGATCCATCGTGCCTGATGCGCCGTCGGCCTCGCCGGCGGCGATGCGCAGCGTCTTTGCCTGCGCCCAGCTCTTGGGCACATAGAGCGCCGTCGAGAGAGGCCCGGCCGCGAGAGCCGCGCCGGACGCGGCCAGAAGCTTGCGCCGCGAGATTCGAAGAATGTCCTTGCCGTACATGCAACCCCCTTGAGCTGGCGGCCGAGCCGCCCGAATGACGTGATCCCGATGCTCCATCGAGGGCGTGACCACCCGCGCCAACGATGCCGGCTGCGCCAAATTCAGGGCTTCGACGCTAGCGCACAATCTCATTATTTGGAATAGCGTTTTTTATTCTGATACTCGCGCACGATTTCGTGCGGTGAATGCAACCCTTTCCATGTCGATGAGCGGCGCGGCGGTTCGTCGGCCACGCAGGGGCAAAATCGCCTGCGAACACGCCGTTTGTTAAGCCACGGACCGTTCGGCAATAGAGGCGCCAGCAGCAAATTTCACTCAATTTCGCTGCTTCCGTGGCAAGTCGCACCTTACGTCACCAATCGGACTTGGCCGAACCCCTCGCGGAGGCGGATTGACAGTAGCACCCTGAACCTGGCGCATAGAACCCGGAGACCGGCATGCCGCGCAGACGCTCAAACAGACTGATCACCGTCAAACCTTGCGGCAACGGACGCCCAGCCGGTCCCGGCGGCTCCACTCTCGATGTCGAAATCGAACCCGACCCGCTGACTGGCTCTTGCCAGTGGTTCTGCTTCCAGGTCCGCGGCGAGGCGGGCCTGACGGTTCGCATTCTCAATGCCGGCAGTTCGAGCTACCCCGCCGGCTGGAAGAGCGTCGTCGTCTGGCGCAGGTCGGGCGGAGGCGCTTGGCAGCTGCTTCCGGCCGGAAGCGAAGACGGCATCGTCTCGTTCGCGCACGAAAAGGATGGCCTCGCATCCTACGCTCTATTCCCGCCGCTGCCGCAGAGACGACTCGACCGGCTGGCCGAACGCGTCGCGGCGAGGGCGGACGGCGCCGTCGATGACGCCTGGCCGGGCGACGCCCCATCTACCTTGCTCTCGCTCGGTGATCCTGCTCCCTCGGCGCGGCAAGTCTGGATCGTCTGCGGCCAGCATGGCAGCGAGCATCCGGCGCTGTGGTTCGCCGAGGGCTTTGTAGGCTCCCTGCTGCGCAGGCGGCGGCTCACTCCCGGCACCCGGTTTCACGTCGTGCCCGTCGCCAATCCGGGCGGGATGTTGAAGGGTCATTTGCGGACCAACCCGCAGGGGCAGGATCCGAACAGGCACTGGCGGCCCTCCGATGCTGGAGGTTGTCCTGAAGTTGCCACCCTTCTGCGGGCGATGGAGAACCACGGCGTCGACCTACTGATCGACGTCCATACGGATTTCGAGATGGAGTGCGTCTATCTGGACGTGCTCGATGAATGGATGGGCACCCCCGCCCCGCTCGTTGCCAAGCGGGCGACCATCGAACGCGGGCTCGCCCGCGTCTCTCCCGACGTCGCCTATGGCCGGCGCTATCCGTGGCGCGCGCCGCCCCGCGCCGAACTTCTGCAAGGCATGTGCGCGCCGGCCGTCGAAACCCGCTTCGGCGCGGCGGCGATGACCTTGGAACTGCCGATCGGCCGCTACCGCGATGCAAGCGGCGAGGATGGCGTCTGGTCCCCGGCGCATTCGCTTGCGCTCGGACGCGCGGCCGCCAAGGTGCTCCTATCGGAATAGACGGCATAGGCTTGTCGACCGTTATATCAATTCCTGGAATAGCGTTGCACTATTCAGAATTATCTGCATTGCTTGCACTGCTGCCGGACTGGACTTGCACCTTCCTGCCCGGCAGTTTCGTGACGCCATCCAGCGGAGCAGCATCATGGCGCGGTTCGAAGACAAGGTTGCCATCGTTTCGGGCGGCGCCGACGGCATGGGCGCGGCCTGCGTGCGTCAGCTCGCCGCCGAGGGCGCCACGGTGTTCGCGCTCGACGTCAAGGCGCAGACGGCGCATGAGCTTGCTGCCGAACTGTCGGCGCAGGGCGGTTGTGTCACCGCCCTCGAGGCCGACGTGCTGGACGAGGAGCAGTTTCGCAGCGCGCTGCAATCCGCGATCGCTGTGGCCGGGCGCGTGGACGTCCTGATCAACATCGCCGGCGGCAGCGCCGCCGGCATGGTTGCCGATGTCGACCTCGCAGTCTGGGACCGTCTTTACAGGCTCAACGTGCGCAGCACGCTCGTCGCCTGCCAGGAAGTCCTGCCGGCCATGCGCCGGCAGCAGAAGGGCAGCATCGTCACGATGGCCTCGATCTCCGGCCTTCGCGGCGATCCCGGATGGGCCGCATACAACTCTGCCAAGGCCAGCATTATTTCGCTGACGCAGTCGCTTGCGTGGGAGGAAGGCCTCAACGGCATCCGCGTCAACGCCATCTGCCCCGGTCCGGTCGCCTCCCAGCGTATGCTGGCGACGCTGCCGCCGGAGGCCTTCGCGAAATATGATCAAGCCTGCGCGATCGGCCGTATGGGCCGCGCAGAGGAACTGGCCGAGGCGATCCTCTTCCTCGCCTCGGACCAGGCCTCCTTCATCACTGGCGCGTCGCTCGTCGCCGACGGCGGCCTGACGGCGCGCACCAGCCAGCCCACCGAGTTCGACGATGTCCGCGCGGAGATTTTCGCGCGGCGCGCCAGAGGGCAGTAGAACTGGCCGCGACGATGGAAGGGCTCGAATTCGACTTCGTGATCGTCGGCGGCGGCGGCTCGGGCGCTGTGCTCGCCCGCCGCCTGGCGGAACTCACCGACGCGACGGTCGCTCTGGTCGAGATCGGCCCGACCGACGAAGGGCGCGAGGAGGTGCTCGACTTCCGGCGCTATCGTGAAATTCCGGCCGGGCCGCTTGGCGCCCGCATTCCGATCGTGCCGCCCGAAAAGGGCAATGGCCGCTTCGGCTACCCAGTCAGCCGGGTGCTGGGCGGCTCGACCTCGCAGAACACCTGCATCTGGTTTCGTCCGCCGGCAAGCGACTTCGACGACTGGGCGGCGGCCGGTGCGAGAGGCTGGTGTCCGGATGCGGTGATGCCGCATTTCGATGCGCTGGAAGCCGCGATCGCCGTGGAAACCGAGGCAGCCGAGCTCGACTCCCACCGTGTGCTCCTCGAAGCCGCACACGAGACAGGCTTCGGCCAGGTGGATTTTCGCACCCCGTTCCGCGACGGTATCGGCCGCTACCGCATGAGCAAGCGCGGCTTTCGCCGTCAGTCGTCCTCCGTCGTGTTCCTGCGGGGGGCGCTTCCCGCCAATCTTGCCCTACTGACGGAGACGACGGCGTCGCGCCTGCTGTTCGACGATGACGGCGGCGTTCGCGGGGTCGATACGTCCCGCGGACCGATACGCGCGCGCCGCGAAGTGGTGCTGTGCGCCGGCGCCCTCGAAACGCCGAAGCTGCTGATGCTGTCCGGCATCGGCCCCGCCGCCGACCTGCGGTCGCTCGGGATTGCGGTTCGGCGCGACATCGCCGGCGTCGGCCGGCATCTGCTCGACCATCCGGCCGCCTGCGTGAATTTCGCCGCGCGGCGGCCGCTC
>JAEUMA010000690.1 GCA_016793565.1 Rhizobiaceae bacterium | reverse complement strand
ACAGCCCGATCGCCTCGCGCACCCGCACGTCGCGCAATTGCGGCCGGCGCTGGTTGAGCGCCGACGCCTGCATCGACGGTCGTTTCTCGCTCGGAAACTCGCGCCTCACCACCCGACCGTCGTTGGCGGCGGGGAAATCGTATCCGGTAGCCCAGACGCGCGACGTGAACTCCTGCCGATAGGTGATCTCGCCCTTCTTGAAGGCCTCGAACGCCGCCTGACGCTCGCCGTAGAACTCGATGCGCAGCCGGTCGAAATGGTTGAGGCCGCGCCGCACCGGCAGGTCGGCGCCCCAGTAGTCTTCGACGCGATCATATTCGATCGTCTGGCCGGGCGTGACCCGCCCGACCTTGTAAGGCCCGCAACCCAGAAGTGGCGTCAGGCCGCTGCGCTCGAAGCCGTTCGCCTCGATGTCCGCCCGCGAGAAGACCGGAAAGGTCGCCGCCGTCAGGATCAGGCGCGGCGACTGACTGCCGGTGAAGACCAGCCGGAACGTGTGCGCGTCTTCCGCGACCGCGTCGGCCATCTCCCCGAGCGGCACGGAGAATTCCGGATGCCCCTTCTCCTTCAGCAGCCGGAAGCTGTAGGCGACGTCCTCGGCGGTCAGCGGCGAACCGTCGTGGAAGCGGGCCTGCGGGCGCAGCGCGAAGGTGAAGGTGTTGCGGTCCGCCGAAATGGTCACGGTCTCGGCCACCAGCCCGTACAGCGCGTCGGGCTCGTCCAGCGCCGAGGTCATCAGGCTGTCGAAGCACATCTCCATGCGCGGCGGCGCATCCCCGCGCAGCACATAGGTGTTGAGCGTGTTGAAGGTCAGCACGCTCTGATTGTAGAGCCAGTTCGGCGGCGAGAAGTTGAACACGCCGCCTTTCGGGGCGTCGAGGTTGGCATAGCCGAAATGCGCGAAGTCGGGGGCGTATTTCAGGTCGCCGAAGGCCGACAGCCCATGTAGAGGGGTTTCCGTCGGGCTGGCGGCCAAGACGCGGACCGGCCGTAGCGCGGGCAGCGCGGCAAGAGCGACGGCTCCCGCCAGAAAACTCCGGCGGGTGAAAGCAGCTTCCCCTTCACTTTGCCCGAGCTTGGGCGGCGAACCTCCGTCACCTTGCCCGCGCGGCCTCAATTGACGCTCCGGTACTTCGCCGCCAGCGCGGCCTCCTTTTCCGGATCGATCCACCAGGAATCAATGTCGACGCCGATATATTCCGGCTGCTTGTCCGGGTGGCCGAACTTGTTCCAGTAGGCGACCCAGATTTCCGGCAGGTGCCATTGCGGCACGACATAGTAGTTCCAAAGCAGTACGCGGTCGAGCGCGTGCGTCGCGGCGACCAACTCCTCGCGGTCCTTGGCGAAGACGACGCGGTCGACGAGCGCGTCGACCACCGGGTCCTTGATCCCGGAATAATTGCGCGAGCCCTGTGCGTCGGCCGAATGCGAACTCCAGAAGTCGCGTTGCTCGTTGCCGGGCGATTGGGATTGCATCATCACCGCGGTGATCACGTCGTAGTCGAACGCGTTGACGCGGTTCACATACTGCGTCGGATCGACGATGCGCAGCGTGGCGTCGATTCCGAGCCGTCGCAGATTGTCCATGAACGGGCCGGTCACGCGTTCGTCCGTGGGGTCGTCGCCCAGGAACTCGATGCGAAACGGCGCGCCGGTCTTGGCGTTCACCAGCTTGCCGTCGCGGTTTTCATAGCCGGCTTCCTTTAGCAGGGTGAACGCCTGCCGCAGGTTCTCGCGGGTAGCCTGCGCGGTATTGTAGACCGGCAGCTTGAATTCCTTGGTGAACAGATCGGGCGGCAGCTTGTCCCTATAGGCTTCTAGAATCTCGAGTTCCTTGCCTTGCGGAATGCCGCTCGATGCCAGTTCGCCGCCCTCGAAATAGCTGTCGGTGCGGGTGTAGAAATCGTAGAAAAGCTTGCGGTTCATGCTTTCGAAGTCAAAGGCCTGGGTCAGGGCCTCGCGCACCCGCCGGTCCTGGAATTGTGGACGGCGCGTGTTCAGCACGAAACCCTGCATCGGCTCCCCGGACTTCGTCTCAAACTCGGCTTTCACCACGTCGCCCGCCTTGAAGGCCGGGAAATCGTAGCCGGTCGCCCAGCGCTGGGAGCGGTTCTCCGGGCGGAAATCGCTGAATCCGCCCTTCGTGAAGGCCTGCCAGGCGGCATTTTCGTCCTGGAAGTACACGTAGCGGCGCTGGTTGAAGTTTTCGCGGCCAATCTTGACCGGAACCTTGGCGCCCCAATAGTCCGGCACACGATCCCAGACGATTTCGGCGCCCGGTTTGAAGCTCTTGATCCGGTAGGGGCCAGAGCCCAACGGCGGTTCTAGAGTAGGCTGGCTGATGTCGCGCTGCTTGCCGGAGGCGTCCTTGCCTTCCCACCAATGCTTCGGCAGCACGACTAGGTCGCCGATGATCTGCGGCAGTTCGCGGTTGCCTTTCTGGTCGAAGCGGAACTCGACCTCCGTCGGCGACAGTGCGACGGCCTCGGTCACGTTGGCGTAGTAGCGGTTGTAGAGTTGGCTGTTCTTCTTGAGCGCGTCGAACGACCAGACGACATCGTCGGCGGTCACAGGCTGGCCGTCGTGCCAGCGAGCCGCCGGGTTCAGCCGGTAGGTGGCGGAAGAGAAGTCGTCGGGATGCTTATAGGCTTCGGCCACCAGGGGATGGCTTGTGCTGGGCTCGTCGGTCGCTTGTTCCATCAGCGTATCGTAGAGCAGCCCGCCGCCAAAGGAAGCGAACCCTGCCGCCGGCGAACCGCGCACGATGTATGGATTGAAACTGTCGAACGTGCCGATCACTGTCGAATGCAGCACGCCACCCTTGGGCGCGTCGGGATTGACGTAGTCGTAATGCTTGAAGTCCTCGCCGTACTTGGAATCGCCGATCAGTGACGATGTGGTCCTCCAGGCATCCTCGGCCAGCGCGGAGTGCGACGCCAGCAGGCCAACGGAAAACGCGGCCACGAGCCAGACGGACGGGCGGGGATTTGTTTTCATCATGCTCCTCTCGGATGGCAGGCGGGAGACCGGCGCAGGACAGCCACAGAGCAACCTCGGCGCCGCGCTCCGCTCCGCCCGGAAATACATAACAAAAAAGCCGGGGCAAACCCGGCTTTTTCGTGAATTGCGACATTACATTTCCGTCATTGTGCGGGGGCAGGCTCCGCAGCGGGTGCGGCAGGTGCTGCCTCGGCCGGTGCCGCTTGCGCCGGCGCCGCAGCGTCGGTGGCCGCCGGGGCGGCGGATGCGTCCGGGAACGGCGCCGGGCTGTCGGAAAGCGTGTGCAGATAGGCCACGAGGTCGGCACGGTCCTGCAGTTTCTTGAGACCGGCGAAGCCCATGGCGGTGCCCTTCACCAGGCCCTTGGGCGACAGCAGGAAATGGTCAAGGTGCTCAAAGTCCCAGTGGACCGAGCCGCCCTGCGAAAACTCCTTCATCGCCGACGAATAGGAGAAGCCCTCGTGCGAGGCGATCGGGCGGTTGACGATGTTCCAGAGATTCGGGCCGACCTTGTTGGGTCCGCCGTTCTCGCCCGTGTGGCAGGCCTGGCATTTCTTGAACTGCGCCATGCCGTTGTCGATGCTGGCGCTGGCCAGCAGGGGCAGAATGGACTCGGCCGGTGCCGCCTCGCCACCAGCCTCGCTGGCCGAGCTCTCGGCGGCTTCGATCGCATAGCCAGGCTTTTCGGGCACCGGCGCCGCGAAGATGGCGTTCGACACGATGCCGAGCGACAGAACGATGAACACCGTCGCCAGCAACGCGCCGATCATCTTGTTGAGTTCGAACGAGTTCATCCCGCCTCCGGCTTCCCGTTGGTGACGCCGCTGCCTTCGGCGCGCACTGGGTACAGGACCGGCGCGCGGCCGGTCGAAACGGCGGGAAACTAGGTCTTTTGCTTCGGCCTTGCAACACCTATAAGGGCGCTTCCTGTGAGACCTTTTGCCACCGTTTTGCCACGCGCGGACAGCCCCTTTCCTTCATGAGCGTCCTGATCCTGATACCGGCCCGAATGGCTTCGACGCGCCTGCCCGGCAAGCCGCTGGCGGACATAGGCGGCCGTCCCATGATCGTGCGCGTGGCCGAGCGCGCAGCCGCGAGCCGGCTGGGGCGCGTGGTGGTGGCGACCGACAGCGAAGCGGTGGCCGCGGCGGTATCCGCGGCCGGCCACGAGGCGGTGATGACCCGCGACGACCATCAGTCGGGCTCCGACCGCATTTTCGAGGCTCTTGAGGCCGTCGACCCCGGCGGCGATACCGAACTGGTCGTTAACCTGCAGGGCGACCTGCCCACCATCGAGCCCGAGAGCATCCTGGCCGTCCTCGCGCCGCTGTCCGATCCCGCCGTCGATATCGCCACGCTGGCGATCGAGATCGACCGCGAGGAGGAGCGGACCAACCCCAACGTCGTCAAGCTGGTCGGCTCGCCCCTCGGCGATACGCGGCTGCGCGCGCTCTATTTTACGCGCGCCACCGCGCCCTGGGGCGAGGGGCCGCTGCACCACCACATCGGCATTTATGCCTATCGCCGCGCCGCCCTTGCGCGTTTCGTTTCCCTGCCTCCGTCTCCGCTGGAACGACGCGAGCGCCTCGAACAGCTTCGCGCGCTGGAGGCCGGCATGCGTATCGACGCGGAAGTTGTGCGGGCCGCACCCTTCGGCGTCGATACGCATGCCGATCTCGAGCGCGCCCGGCAGATTCTCTCCACCTGAACGGAAATATCATGCCCAGTTCCACCAACCGCATCGCGTTCCAGGGCGAGCCCGGCGCCAACTCCGACACCGCCTGCCGCAACGTCT
>JAEUMA010000649.1 GCA_016793565.1 Rhizobiaceae bacterium | reverse complement strand
ACACGCTCTACAACGGCTTCGCCGCGACCGAGGTGAAGAGCAACGGCGCGGCCAGGCTGGGCGTCGAGAAATTCGGCCCGATCGCCACACGCGGCGTTCTGCTCGACTTTGTGGCGATGAACGGAGGCCCGCTGCCGGACGGTTTCGCGGTCGGCACCGAGATGGTGCAGGCGGCGGTCGAGCGGGCGGGCACCACGCTGCGTGTGGGCGACGCCGTCCTTCTGCGCACCGGCTGGCAGGAGCGAGCCGACGCCGGCGGCGTAGTGGATTTCGACCACGAGCCCGGCATCGATGCGGAAGCAGGTCTGCTGCTGGCCGAGGCCGGAGTGGCGCTGGTCGGCGCGGACAATTTTGCCGTGGAAGTGCTTCCATTCGCGGCAGGCACCGTCTTTCCGGTCCACCAGCGGCTGATCCGCGACTACGGAATTCCTCTGCTCGAAGGCCTGGTGCTGGCTCCGCTCGCGGCCGAGGGCGTCCACGAATTCCTGTTCGTCGCAGCGCCGCTGCCGATCGCCGGCGGCACCGGCAGCCCGCTCAATCCTGTGGCCATCCTATGAGCGACGCATCCGGCATTCGGGCGGCGGCCGGCTTCGCCTCGTTCCTCAGCGGCGTGCGAATTCTCGACCTTTCGCAATACATTCCCGGCCCGCTCGCCACGCTGCTGCTGTCCGACATGGGGGCGGAGGTCGTGAAGATCGAGCCGCCCCGCGGCGACGACATGCGCACGTTGGGGCCGCGCGATGCCCAAGATGGCCCGATCTTCTACAACAGCCTGAACGCCGGCAAGACCATTCGCCGCATCGACCTGAAGGACGACGGCGAACGAAAGGGATTTCTGGAGCTGGCGCATTCGGCCGACGTTGTGGTCGAGGGTTTTCGCCCCGGCGTCATCGATCGACTCGGCATCGGATACGACGTTCTTTCGGCAGCCAACCCCGGCATCATCCTCTGTTCGATCAGCGGCTATGGAATCGGTTCCACACTGGCCGCCAAGGCCGGGCACGATGCCAACTATCTGGCGCTGGCCGGCATGCTCGACCGCAACGGCAGCGATGCCCCGATGTTCTTCGATCCGCCGGTTTCCGACGTTTCGGGCTCTCTGTTTGCAGCGATCGCCATCCTCGGTGCCCTCTACGGCCGCGCGCGCACGGGCAAGGGCTGTGTCATCGACCTTGGCCTGGCCGACACCGCCATGCCGATGCAGCTGATGCAGGTCGCCGCCTTCGGTGCGATCGGCGCGGTCCCCCGCCGCGGGGAAACCTATCTCAATGGCGGCGCTGCCTATTACCAGGTCTACGCCACAGGCGACGGCCGGCATGTCGTGCTCGGCGCCATCGAACCGAAATTCTGGCGCGCCTTTTGCGTCGCGGCCGGACGTCCCGACTGGATCGACAGGCAGAAGGATGCGCTGCCGCAGCATGCGCTGCGTTCGGAAGTGGCAGCCTTCTTCGCGGCGATCTCCGCAGCCGAGATCGAGGCCCGGTTTGCTAACGCCGACTGCTGCCTTTCGCTCGTCAACGATCTCGGCGAGGCGATCGAGGACAGACACACCGCCGAGCGTCGACTGGTGCGCAGGAACGAGGCGGGCGATCTGCAAGCGCTGTTCCCGGCATGGATCGACGGCATCCCTCCCTCGCCGCGAAAACCGGCCACGATGGCGGATCGGCCAAGCGAAGCCGCTCGCGACCCAGCAATCGCCACGAACGAAAAGGTGCGTACCGATGGCTTTGAATAGACGAATCGCGGTGATCGGCAGCGCCATAATGGCGCCGGCCGCCGCGCAGAACCAATCGCTGGAGGAACTCCTCTACGATATCGCCCAGGCCGCGATGAAGGATGCCGGTCTTACCGCAGACGGCATCGACGGCATCGTGGTGGCCTCGAACGACCAGTTCGACGGCCGCGCCATCTCGGTCATGGCCGCGTCGGGCTCGGTCGGCGGCGTCGACCGCGACATCCTGTCGACACCCTCCGCCAGCGAGCACGCCTTCGTGATGGGGGTGCTGCGGGTCGCGTCCGGGCAATACGAGACCCAGCTCATCGTTTCATGGAGCCCTGTCGAGGCGTCGTCGCTCTCGGAGGCGCAACGGCTTGGCGCGGATCCCTATTTTCACCGCGCGCTGCCTCTCGACGAACTGTCGGGCGCGGCCCTGCAGGCGTCCGCCGTGCTCGCCGCCCGGCCCGAGGCCATCGACCTCGCGGCAAGGCTCTCCGCGCGGAACAAGGCCAATGGCCGCCGCGCCTATCCTGAGGCGGCGACCTCCGAAGCAATCGGCACCAAGCCGCGCTGGCCTATCGCCGCCGATATGGTCGCCCCACCCGTACTCGGCGCGGTCGCGATCGTCATCGCCTCCGAGGACCACGTTGCAAAGAACGGGCTGAAGAACGTCGCCTGGGTGCGCGGCATGGGCTGGGCGACGGAAGCGGGCTTCCTCGGCGACCGCGACCTGGCCATCGCGCCCGCGCTCGAAGAGGCCGCACGACGCGCCTATGCGGAAGCCGGCCTCTCCGATCCGCGCAACGAGTTGGACGTGGTCGAACTGACCGACGTCAGTCCCTATCAGGAGCTGCTGGCCTATGAGGGGCTCGGCCTTTCCGGCAAGCAGACATGGAAGGACGACGTGCTTTCCGGTGTGTTCGACCCCGGCGGCTCGTTGCCCGTCAATCCCTCGGGCGGAGTGGCTGCCATCAACCCGGTCTTCTGCACGGGGTTGATACGCATCGCCGAGGCCGCGCGGCAGGTCCAGGGCAAGGCCGGACGCCACCAGTTAGACAATGCGCAAACCGCGCTCGGACACGCCGCGAGCGGCTTCGCGATGATGTACCAGACCGTGCTCGTGCTGGGTGAGAACAAGGACGGAGCAGCGGCATGAGCGCGCCAAGGGTCGGAATCATCGCCATCGGCCAGTCGGCCTTCCAGCGCCGCCGCGACGACGCCAGCTATCCGGACCTCGTCCGCGAGGCCGTGAACGAGGCGCTCATCGGCGCTCAGCTGGAACTCGACGACATCGAGGCGATCGTCTACTCGCTGTCGCCGGACGCCATGGTCGGCATCGGCAATGCCGAGCGGCTCGGGGTGGACGCCGTCGGTGGGCGCGGAAAGCGCTTCCTGCGCATCAACACCGGCGGGGCCACCGGCATATCGAGCGTCGCCGCCGCCTACTACCATATAGCGGCGGGGGCCTGCGACGTGGTGATGACCGCAGGCGCCGACAAGGTCGGCGAATGCGGCGATTCCCAGACTGTGCTCAACAAGATCTGGGATCCCACCTACGAGCGGCCGCTGCCCCTGGGCACCATCACCATGCTCGCCATGTCCGGCATCCGCTATGCGGACAAGTACGGGATGAGCGAGGAGGACATGGCCCGCGTGGTGGTCAAGAACCGCCTTCACGCCTCGCTAAACCCGAAGGCGCATCTGCGCCAGGAGGTGAGCGTCGATGAAGTCATGGCCTCGCGCTACATCTCTTGGCCGATCAAGCTGATGGACTGCTGCCCGCAATCGAGCGGAGGCGGCGCCATGGTGCTGGCCTCGGAAAAATACATCAAACAGAACCGCCTCGACGCCGTGTGGATCACGGGCGTCGGCCATTGCTCGGAAACCTACTATCTCGGCGACCGCATGGGCCGCGGCTTCACGGCCGACCACGCCGACGCCTACGCCCTGAAGCATTCGTTCGATCGTGCCTACAAGATGGCCGGCATCACCGATCCGGTGAAACAGGTCGACGTCGCCGAACTCTACGCACCCTTCAGCAACACCGAGTACCATTCGATTGAAGCGGCGGGCCTCGCCGACCTCGGCGGCGCCGTCGCCGGCGTCAACGAGGGACGCTTCTCGATTGGCGGCGCAATACCCGTGAACCCGTCGGGGGGCGTGCTTTGCACCAACGCCATCGCCGTTACGGCGATGATCCGCGTTGCAGAGATCGCCCTGCAGGTCTCCGGCCGGGCCGGAACGCATCAGGTCAAGGGGGCGAAGCTCGGCATCGCCAGCGGCAATGGCGGCGACCACCAGTTCTTCGGCACCATGGTCGTTGAGGCCTGACCGCTCGCCCAGTCATTTCAAACAGGAATTCGGACAATGGAACTTCTGAAGCGCCGCGAGGCCTGGAACATCACCTACACCCACGCCCTGGGCGAGACCGCGAGCTGGTTCTTCGTGCAGATCCGCGACAACGCCAGGATTTACGGCCGCCGCTGCGGCAAGACCGGCCGCGTTCTGGTTCCGCCCCGCGCGTTCTCGGACCAGACGCTGGAGCCGACGACGGACTGGGTCGAAGTCGGCCCCGGTGGACGCATCGAGACGTTCACGATCGTCTATGAGGAGTTCCAGAACCTGCCACCGCCCCCCTACGCCTTCGGCTACGTCATGCTCGACGGCGCCGACACCGCCATCGGCGGCTTCTTCAAGGGCGTGGACCTCGCCGAACCGGCCAAAGCGGCCGAACAGCTCAAGGTCGGTACCAGGGTCATCACGAAGTTCGCGGAGCAGCGCAAGGGCGACATGCTGGATTTCTGGTTCGAGCGCGGCTGAGAGGGCCGGCCTGCGGGCGAGAGTATGACGTCGGGGCGAGAATCGAATAGGAAAGGCGTTCCTCCGCCGCAGGGAGAGCGTGAAGACCATGGCAGGGACGACGATCGGGATACGCGACGAAATCGCCGCGCTGAAGCGGACCCGGATACTCGCGGCGGCCGCCGATCTCTTTTACGACAACGGGTATGAGAACACGACCCTCGACGCGGTCGCAGAGCGGCTCGGCGTCTCCAAGCCGTTCATATACGCTCACTTCAGCTCCAAGGCGGAGCTTCTCGCCGAGATCTGCTCCCGCGGCATCGCCTCCTCGCTCGAAGCGCTGGATCAGGCGCTGGCGCTTGACGCCTCTCCGGGCCTCAAGCTTGAGGCCCTGAGCAAGGGTTTCGCTTCCGCCGTCCTGCAATCGCAGACCTATATCGCCATCTTCTCGCGCGAGGAGAAGAACCTCCGGCCGGAGGATTTCGACCGCATCAACGACATGCGGCGCGATTTCGACCGCAAGCTGACAGATCTGCTGCGCCAAGGTGTCGAACTCGGCGAGTTCACGCTGTCCGACGCGCATATGGCCGCGCTCGGCATCGGCGGCATGGTGAGCTGGGCCTATGTCTGGTACCGCAAAAGCGGCAGGCTCTCCATTCCCCAGGTCGCCGACGAGATGAGCGGCCTGATCCTGGCCATGGTCCAGTACAGGCCGAGGGCAGGCAGGAAGGCTGGCTAATTTCCGCTATTGCCCCTATTGCGGCCAGCTAGATCGGATAGCTGTCGCCCCGATCATATTCGTCCCACAATCGCCTTCTACGCCGCGAATCGCCTCAACCTTTTGGAGTTATCGATGCGTCATTCGCTGATCGCCCTCACCCTCGCAGCCGCGGCCGCAATGCCCGCCATGGCCCGCGCCGCCGAACCCGTGACTCCCGGCCGTGTGATCGTCGCCGGCGAAGGCGAGGCCACGACCGCGCCGGACATGGCTCTGCTGTCGCTCAGCGTGATGCGCGAGGCGGCGACCGCGCGCGAGGCGCTGGACGCGAACAACGACGCCATGGCCGCCGTCATTTCCGGCATGAAGGCCGCCGGCATAGCCGAGCGCGACCTGCAGACCGCCGGTTTCCAGATCAGCCCGCGCTACAACTTCACCAACAAGCCGGACGGTACGCAGGAAGCGGTACTCGTCGGCTACCAGGTGACCAACACCTTGTCCGTGCGCGTACGCGATATCGACAAGACGGGCGAGATCATCGACAAGGCCGTGACGCTGGGCGTCAACCAGGGTGCCGGTATCAGCTTCGTCAATGAAGACCCCTCGGCGACGATCACCGAGGCGCGCAAGCGCGCCATCGCCGACGCCATCGCAAGGGCGAAGGTACTGACCGAAGCCGCCGGCGTCACCCTGGGACGGGTCGTAGAGATCGCCGATCAGTTCAGCACGCAGCCTCCCTCCCCGATGCTGGCCAAGAGCTTCGACGCCGTGAGCGCGAGTGCACCAGTCCAAAGCGGCGAGAATGCATATCGCGTCCAGGTGTCGGTCACCTTCGAAATCGCCAAGTAGCAGCATTGGCCCGGCGGTCCGGCCGCCGGGCCTCGCTTCTGCGCATCGGCCGGTCAGCCGATGATCGGGCAGTTCGGAGCGCGTCCGAACAGGATGTTCACCCGGTGGCCGCGCTTGTGCCCGCGCACTTCGATGGTGCGACGGTCTACCTCGATCACGCGCGGATTGCGCACGCCGATGCGCCAGGCCTTGTCGATTGCGCGCTGCGGCGTGCAGGCGCGGTAGTAGGCTTCCCTGCGCCAGTCGTCGCGCCGCCAGTCGTCGTCGCGCCAGTCGCGGCCGCGCCAGTCGTCATTGCCGATCTCGACGCCGAACTGCGCGCCGCCGCGATCGCCGCCGAAGCCGAGATAGACATTGTCCGCCTGGGCGGTCGCCGGAAGGGCCGCGAGCGCGCCGAGGCCGATGAAAGCCGTCATTGCGGCTGCCTTGATGGTGGTAAGCATGTCGATGTCTCCGAGGTTCGAGTTTCCATTCGCCGAAGCGACGGGGAGACATTGCGGCTTTACGGCTGAACCCGGCGCGAACCGGGCGTTCATCGCTCGTTCAGGCGCGGGTCACGGCTGATCGGCGAGCATATGGTCGAAATAGTCCTCGGGGTCGTGCATGTCCGTCTCCGAGGCGGTGGTACGCCCACGAACCGATATTCCCGCGGCGTGGACGGTCTCGCGCGAGCCGGAGATCAGCGGGTGCCACCAGGCGAGATCGCGGCCTTCATTGACCAGCCGGTAGGCGCAGCTGTCTGGAAGCCAGGAGATGGTGCGGACATTGTCAGGGGTCAGGCCGATGCAGTCTTCCACCTTGGCCAGACGGTTCGCGTAGTCCGAACAGCGGCATGTCCTGGCGTCAAACAGACGGCATGAGACGCTCGTCCAATAGATTTCGCCGGTGTCTTCGTCCTCCAGCTTGGAGAGGCAGCATTTGCCGCAACCGTCGCACAGCGATTCCCACTCCGTGGGAGACATCTGTTCGAGTGTCTTGGTCTTCCAGAATGGCTGCGACATATGGCGGAGGATTTGGACCCGTACAGGCCGGGCGTCAAGGCGTCGTGAAAAAGCCGCCGAACCTCTGCCACAATGAGCCGTGGGGAGAGATTCGGAACCAAACCGGCGCGCCGCGCTTTCCCCGACGCTGGGACGCTCAGGAGAATTGTTGCGCATGAAGCGGAAGAACGCATTTTTCACCGGCACCGCCATCGCCACGATGGCAGCGACCTACGCCTTGGCCGGGACGCCTCTCCGGGGAATTCACCAGCAGCCAGATCCGGGTCAGATCCTGCTGGCGCAGTCGGAACAAATCGACGAGCAGAAGCTGTTGCTGGAACAACAGCAGCAGCCGGAAGCCGCTCCACAGCAGGAAGCAGCGCCCCCTCCGGAAGAGGCCCCGCCACCGGCAGAGGAAGCTCCGCCACCGGTAGAGGAGGCTCCGCCGCCACCCCCGGCCGAGGAAGCGGCGCCTCCGCCCGAACCCGGGCCGGCCCCGGCCGAGCAGGTTCCCGCTCCACAGCCAGAACCGCAGCAGCCGGCAGCCGAACAGGAGGCTCCGCCCGCTCCCGCGGCCGAGCAACCCGCGCCCGAGACACCGGCCGAACAACAGCCCGCCGTCGAGCAACCGGCTCCGCCGCCACCCGCGCCGGAATCGGCTCCGGCGGAACAACCCGCCGCGCCCGAACAGCCCCCGGCATCCGAACAGACCCAGCCTGCCCCGGAAGCAGCGCCTGCAGAACAGCCTGCGCCGCAGCCCGAGGCGCCACAGCCGCCGGCCGAATCCGGGCAGCAGCCGGCAGGGGTCCAGCCGGCCACTCCCGCCGAGCAGCCCGCGGAATCGACGCAGCCTGCGCAGACGCCGTTCCTCGACAGCCAGAAGCCGCAGCCCGGCGCAGCGGAAGGCGCTCCCGCGCCCGAAGCGCCGGCACAAGGCGCCAAACCGGCCGAGCCTGCGCCACCGCCACCCGCTTCCGATGCAGAGGCGCAGCCGAAGCCGCCCGCCGAAATCGAGTCGGCGACCCGGGAGGAGGGCCGCAGAGTGCGCCGCGCACCGGAGGAGCGCCAGCGCGAGCGCCCGAAAGGCGCGGAGGTTTTGCGCGAACTGGGCGACCGCATCATCATCGAACTCGGCGGCGGCCAGGTCGTGGTGGAAAGCAGCGACCGCCCGCGCATGACGCGCGGCGCACGCGAAGTCTATTACGAAGATCTGCCGCGCGGCCGGACGCGGGAAACGGTGGAACGGCGCGACGGAACCCGTGTTGTGACGATCCGCAACGCCTATGGCGACGTCATCCGGCGCTCACGCATCACGCCCGACGGACGTGAATATGTGCTCGTCTATGTGGAAGAGGACGATTTCGACCGCGTGCGCGACTGGCGCGATCCCGGGCTCGACCTTCCGCCCTTGCGGCTCGACATGCCGGAGGACGAATACATACTCGATTCCCGCCGCGCCCGCGACGCCGAGGCCTATTACGACTTCCTAGACCAGCCCCCGGTCGAGCGCGTGGAGCGCCTTTACTCGGTCGACGAGGTCAAGCGCTCGGCGCGCATCCGAGACAAGGTTCGGCGCGTCGATCTCGACACGGTGAACTTCGACTTCGGCTCCGCGTCGATATCAGAGAGCGAGATCGCCAAGCTCGACAACGTCGCCGCCGCCATGGAGCGGATGTTGCGCCAGAACCCCGCCGAAACGTTCCTGATCGAGGGCCATACGGATGCCGTCGGCAGCGACCTGGCCAACCTCGCTCTTTCGGACCGCCGCGCCGAGGCGGTGGCCGACGCGCTCACCAACGTGTTCGACATCCCGCCGGAAAATCTTGCCACGCAGGGCTACGGCGAGCAGTACCTCAAGGTACGCACCAGCACGCCCGAGCGCGTGAACCGCCGTGTCGCCATCCGCCGCATAACGCCTCTGGTGGCGCCG
>JAEUMA010000627.1 GCA_016793565.1 Rhizobiaceae bacterium | reverse complement strand
GCATCGTTGGAGTCGACGTCACCGATGGCAAGAACACGCTGGCGGCCGAATACGGCATGACGGATTTCGTTCACGCGGGGCGCGAGGGCCCGCGCGTCGTTCAGGCGATCCGCGACCTGGCCGATGGCGGCGTCGACGTGGCTTTCGAATGTACGGGAATTGTCCCGGTCATGCGCCAGGCGTTCGACTGCGTGCAGCCCGCCTGGGGCACCGCCGTCCTGCTCGGTGTCGAGCCGCCCGGGGCCGAGATGGCGTTCCCGCCGGTCGGCGTGCGCTATGGCCGCAGCATCCGCGGCAGCTATTTCGGCGGCATCAAGGGTCGAAGCGGCCTCGGCCGCCTGATCGACCTTTACATGGATGGCCGGATCGATCTCAACCGGCAGATCACCCACGTCCTGACGCTCGGCGAGGTGAACCGCGGCTTCGACCTGATGCGCGCAGGCCAGTCGGTTCGCAGCGTCGTCCGCTTCGAATGAGCGACGAGGTACCCGGATACGAAGCGGGCTACGTCTTTCGCGATCGCTATCCCGAGCGCACCGAGGTCTACCGTCGCTTCGACGAGGCCAGCGCCGCGGCGCGCCAGACGCACGGCTGCCGGCTCGACATTCGCTACGGTCCGCACCCGCGCGAGACGTTCGACCTGTTTACCGGAAAAAGCGGCGCGCCGCTGGTCGTCTTCGTGCACGGAGGCTACTGGCAGAGCCTGGACAAGCAGCGATTTTCCTTCGTGGCGCTGCCGCTCGTGGCCCGAGGCTTCGCGGTCGCGTTGCCGAACTACCCACTTGCGCCGGAGTCGCCTCCCGAGGCGATCGTCGGCAGCGTCACCCGTTGCCTGCCGGCGGTTCTCGGCGCGCTCGGGGCGGCACCTTCATCCATAATCGCGACCGGGCACTCCGCCGGCGGCCATCTCGCCGCGATGCTGTCGCTCGGCCATCCGGTGGCGGCCTGCGTCCCCATAAGCGGAATTTTCGACGTAGCGCCGTTGCTCCACACATCTGTGAATGCTGCGCTGGCATTGGACGCCGCCAGAGCCGCTGCGATCAGCCCCATCTCCCGGCCGCCGCGGCGTGGCTGCCGCCTCGTTGCCCTGGTCGGCGGCGACGAGACGGCAGCCTTCACCGCGCAGTCAGAATCTTACGTCCGGCACTGGCGGGACGGGGGCGAGGTCGCGGAACTTGTTTCGCTCGGCGGCAGAAATCACTACACCGTCCTGTGCGACCTGCTGGAGGAGCGATCGCGGATCGTGGCTGAGATCGTGCGCGCGGCGGACGCCTTCCGTCGGGAGGAGAGAGGGATTGAGCGGTCCTAGCAAGCTGCATTTCGTCAATTTCAGCCAGCTACGTTCCTTCTATGCCGTCGGCCGCGAACTGAGCTTCACCAAGGCGGCGGAGTTGCTGCGCATCGGTCAGCCGACGGTGACCACCCAGGTCAAGGCCCTGGAGGAGACGTACGACGTTCAGCTCTTCCTGCGCTCGCCTCGCGGGTTGAAGCTGACCGACGCCGGCGAGGCGCTGCTGACGGTCGCGCGCCAGATTTTCTCGCTCGAAGAACAGGCGGTCGGCATCCTGCAGGCCGAGGGAAACCAGATATCCGGCAAGCTGCGTGTCGGCACGGTGGGGCCGTTCTTCGTCATGGAACTGCTGTCCGCGTTCCATGCGAAGTATCCGCTCGTCCAGGTCTCGCTGGAAAGCGGAAACTCCGATCTGATCTACAACAAGCTGCTCAATTACGAGGTGGACGTGGCCATCATCGGCCGCGACTACGACGACCCCCGCCTCGACCTGCTGCGCCTTGGACGGCACGAGGTGATCGTGTTCGTCAACGGCAGCCACCCCTGGGCCGGCCGCCAGCAGATAGAGCTGCGGGAACTCGACGGCCAGCGCATGATCTTCCGAGAGCCGGGGTCGATGACCCGGCGCGCGCTGGAGGATCTGCTGGAGCGGCACAGGGTGCGCCCCAACGTCGTCATGGAGATCCCGCGCGACGCGGTGCGCGAGGCGGTGGCAGCCGGCCTCGGCGTCGGTATCGTTTCGAGCACCGAGTTCGTGCCGGACCATCGACTGACCGGCTTGCCGCTCAGTGATCACAAACCCTTCACCGAATCCTACGCGGCATGCCTGAAGGTGCGCCGGACGTTGCGCACCATCGACGTGTTCATGCAATTGGTTCAGACCGGCCATGGGGGAGAGGATAAGTAGAGGCCAGCCCTCCCTCCTCTGTATCGCAGGCGGCTATCCGCCGGCGGCTTGAAGCATGGTGTGCCCCCCAGTCACGGTCGCGAAGCTGTCGCCGTCGTCATGCTGCGGCAGCCGGACCGGAACCGGCTTCTGACCTGTCCGGCGCCGGCCGAACCGCGGGACGGAGTCCGGCAGGTTTTGGGTGTAGGGATGCTTGCGCATTCCCGATCACGGCCGGAGTGCGTCCGCATTCGACGACGCGCCCCAGGCCGTTCTCAAGACGCTCAGTTGAGTTCAACTTCCGCCAGGAGGGCCGGTCTCTTTCTCTGGATTGCCGGAAGGTGGAGATTGTCGGCGGCTTCATGTCGCGGCGGAACGGGTCAGATGATCGACGAGTTGGCGGGCAAATGCCGGTAGCTCGTCGAATTTCTGAACGCAGATTTTGAGTTCGCGCACGGCCCAGGGATCGCGCAGCCCGACGATTCCGATGTGGTGGCTCGACCTTGCGCGCGAGGCCACGGACTGAGGCAGAACACCTATGCCGGCCCCGGCCTCGACCATCCGGCACAGGGACTCGAAGCCGGATACATGTGTGCGAATGTTGAGGGTAACGCCCAGATCGGTCGCTATCCGGTCCAGGAAGCCGTGAATGGCGCTGCCCCGATGCAACGATACGAAGTTCTCGTGAGCGACCGCGGAGAAATCCGTGTCGCCTGCGTCAGCCAGCGAGTGTCCGGCCGGCACCGCCAGCGCCAGCCTGTCCTCCTGGTAGGGAATCACTTCGAGATCGTCCGTCGGTGTGCTGCCGGCCAGGATGCCGATATCGACGGTACCGTCAGTCACGGCGCGCGCAATTTCCGGGCTGAGCCGCTCTTCCAGGTCGATGTCGACGAAGGGATGCGCCGCAAGGAACGTTCCGAGCCCGGCCGGGAGGATCCCGGTAATCGCGGTGGTGTTGGCGAATATCCGTATCTGTCCCTTCAACCCTGCGGAGAAGGCCTGCAGGTCGCCGTGAAGCCGCTCGAGTTCCCGAAACACGCGTCGCGCCCTAAATAGCAGGGCTTCTCCTGCCTGGGTCAGGCTGACACCTTGGCTGTGTCTCACCAATAGCGGAGTGCCGAGCGCCTGTTCGAGGTGCTTGATCCGCATCGAAGCCGCGCCGACCGAGATTCCGGCGCGGCCTGCACCGCGCGTCAGGTTGGCCTCCTCTGCTATGCAAACAAAGAGGCGGAGATCCACGAGGTCGTAGCGCGGGATGGACAAGCGTTGCGCCGTTGGCGTTCGAGCGGGCTGAAAGTCGTGTTCTTCAATAACGAATTGCGGCTGTGGGCGCTACGTGTTGGAGAAGACATGGCACATACGCATGAGAGGGGGCGATGGCGAAAGATGCACTGGAAACGACGCGCTCCCCCAGCGAGGCGCTTGCACGCTTCGCATCGGAATTGCGCTTCGAGGCCATACCCGAGGCGGTCGTGCTGCGGGCGGAGGACCTTTTCGTCGATTGGGTCGGGTCGGCGCTGGCGGGCAAGGGCGCCCGACCGGTCGAAACGATCGCTGCCTTCGCGCGCGCCATGGGGCCGACTGACGGGCCCGCCGAAATCCTGATGGAGCGGCGCGGGACGAGCCCGCTGTTCGCCGCCATGGTCAACGGCGCGGCATCGCATTTCGCCGAGCAGGACGACGTCCACAACGGCTCGGTATTTCACCCTGCGGCGGTGGTGTTTCCGGCAGCACTCGCCACGGCGCAGGAAATCGGCGCGTCGGGCAAGGCCTTCATCGCGGCCTGTACGGCGGGATACGAGGTCGGCATCCGGGTCGGCGAGTTCCTCGGGCGCTCGCACTACAAGATTTTCCACACCACCGGCACGGCCGGCACGGTGGCGGCCGCAGCCGCTGTCGGGCATCTGCTGAAGCTGTCACCCGAGCAGATGCTGCATGCGTTCGGCTCGGCCGGGACCCAAGCCGCCGGCCTCTGGGAATTCCTCCGCGACGCGGCCGACTCCAAGCCGCTACATACGGCGAAGGCAGCGGCGAACGGGCTGACCGCCGCCTATCTGGCGCGCGATGGATTTACCGGTGCCAAGCGCATCCTCGAAGGACAGCAGGGCATGGGCAACGGCATGTCGAGCGATGCCGATCCCGTCAGGCTGGTGGACGGCCTCGGCAGCCGCTGGGCGCTGGCCGAAACCTCCTTCAAGTTCCACGCATCCTGCCGTCACACGCACCCTGCCGCGGACGCGCTGCTGAAGGCGATGCAGGACAATGGTCTCAAGGCCGGCGACGTTTCCGGCGTTACCACGCTCGTCCACCAGGGCGCGATCGACGTGCTCGGCCCGGTCACCAACCCGTCCACGGTGCACCAGGCGAAGTTCTCCATGGGCACGACGCTCGGCCTGATCGCGGTCTACGGCAAGGCGGGGATGGTGGAGTTCGAGGAGGGATTCGCACGACCGGAGGTGGTGGATTTCCGCAACCGGGTCGAAATGGTGCTCGACCCGGAAGTGGATGGCGCCTACCCGGCGCGCTGGATCGGCAAGGCGGTGGTGCTGACGAAGGACGGGCGCGCCATCAGCGTCCGCGTCGATGAGCCGAAGGGCGATCCCAGCAACACGCTGTTGCGCGACGAGATCGACGCGAAGGTGAGGGGCCTGGCGAAGTTCAGCGGCGCGGCGTCCGCCGGCGAGATGGATGGCCTGCTTGCCCGGCTGTGGCAGCTTTCGCGCGCCAACGACGTCGGCAGGCTGATGTCGACGCCAAAATCCTGAAGGCAGCGAGAACCGACGACCCGGAGACGAAATGGCGATCAAGGATATCGAACAGGGCGAGGAGATCGCACAGATCCGGGACAGCGTGCGCAGGCTGTGCCAGGACTTTCCGGGCGAATACTGGCGAAAACTCGATCGCGAGAACGCCTACCCATCAGAGTTCGTGAAGGCGCTGTCGGACGCCGGCTATCTCTCCGTGCTGATACCGGAGGAATATGGCGGCTCCGGCATGCCGCTGTCGGCCGCCGCCGCCATTCTCGAGGAGGTGCAGCGGGCGGGTGCTAATGGCGCCGCCTGCCACGCCCAGATGTACATTATGGGTGCTCTGCTGCGGCACGGGAGCGCGGCTCAGAAGCAGAAGTATCTCCCCGGCATCGCGCGCGGAGAACTGCGCCTGCAGGCGTTCGGCGTCACCGAGCCGACCAGCGGCACGGACACCACATCGATCAAGACCTTTGCCCGCCGCGACGGCGACCACTACGTCGTCAACGGACAGAAGGTGTGGACCTCGCGCGCCGAGCAATCCGATTAGATGCTGCTGCTCGCCCGCACGACGCCGAAGGAGCAGGTCGCCAAGCGCACCGACGGCATGTCCGTCTTCATCGTCGACATGCGCGACGCGCTGCGACACGGCATGACGATCAAGCCGATCCGCACGATGATGAACCACTCCACGACGGAGGTGTTCTTCGACAATGTCCGGGTGCCGGCGGAAAACCTGATCGGCGAAGAGGACAAGGGGTTTCGCTACATTCTTGCCGGCATGAACGCAGAGCGCATCCTGATTGCCGCCGAATGCGTGGGCGACGCCAAGTGGTTCATCGAGAAGGCGTCGGCCTACGCGGGCGAGCGCACGGTTTTCGGCCGTCCGATCGGCCAGAACCAGGGGGTTCAGTTCCCGATCGCGCGCGCATACGCGCAGATGCGGGCGGCCGAACTCATGGTGATGCAGGCGGCGGAGTTGTTCGAGAGCGGGCGCGACTGCGGCGAACAGGCCAACATGGCAAAGATGCTGGCAGCCGAGGCGTCCTGGGCGGCGGCCGAGGCATGCGTGCAGACGCATGGCGGCTTCGCTTTCGCCGAGGAATACGACGTCGAGCGCAAGTTCCGCGAGACGCGACTCTACCAGGTCGCCCCGATCTCGACGAATCTCATTTTGTCCTACCTGTCGGAGCATGTGCTTGGCATGCCCCGTTCCTATTGAGGCTGACTGCGGTGCTCCCCCTCGACGGTTTGCTCGTCGTCTCGATCGAACAGGCGGTCGCCGCGCCGATGTGCACGTTGAGGCTTGCGGATGCCGGTGCGCGCGTCATCAAGATCGAGCGCGCCGAGGGCGAGACGGC
>JAEUMA010000603.1 GCA_016793565.1 Rhizobiaceae bacterium | reverse complement strand
CTGGATCACGTCGCCGCCGTTCTCCATGGCGAACTTCTTGATCCATTTCGCGGTGATCTGACCGTAATTGTAGTCGGCCGCCAGCGTATATATCTTCTTGCCGTTGAAATGCTTCATGACGAACGGCGTGAACTTCTGCAGGGTCTGGGCGGGCGTCGAGCCCATGCAGAAGATGTTGCGGTCGCAGACGCCGCCCTCATAGAGCAGGCTGTAGAAATACAGCGTCTTGAACCGCTTGAGCGAAGGCCGCATCGCCTCGCGCGAGGCCGAGAGGATGCCGCCGAACACCACGTCGGCCTTCTGCTTCGTGGCAGCCTCCACCGCATACTGCGTGTAGAGCTGCATGTTCGACTGCGCGTCATAGTTGACCAGGTCGAGCTGCTTGCCCAGCACGCCGCCGGCCGCGTTCAGCTCCTCGACCGCGAGATTCACGCAGTTGATCATCGGACGGCCATAGATGTCGATGCCGCCGGAAGCGTCGTGGATGGCCGCGACAGGAATCTTGTCGGCGGCCGATGCGTGGCGGAGATAGAATGGCCCGACGCTCGCGGCACCGGCCAGTTTCAGCAGGGTTCGGCGGTTCACATTGTATGTCATTGACTTGTTCCCTTCGTGTTTTTGGACGCGCCAAGGCACGCCGATCGCTCCTTCGATCGCGCGCCTCTTCCTTTCGGTGCGTTTCCGGTAGGCTTTGTCAGGTCCCGGCGCTTCTTTGGCGCCATGGCACGGGTGGGGCGGCTTGCCGCCGCTCCACGAAATCTTCGTTCAGGCCACCTTCAGCGTGATGGTGTCGTCGCGGCCCGCCGCGAGGCTCTTGCCCCAGTAGGGCGAGGTCCGGCGCTTCAGCATGGCGCGAAACTGCCTCGTGGTTTTCTCCAGTAGCTCGCCCGAACCCCAGTTGACGATTACGCCATACTGGCGAATGAGATCGAGCATGTCGAGTTCGCCGGCGCGATACCGGACCGCGATGGCCGCGGCATCTTCGTCCAGCCACTTCGAGCGGTTGGCCCGGATATAGGCGCGCTTGGCCAGCGTGCCCTCGTGGTCGACCTCGTATTCGGCGAGATCGGCATCGACCTCGCGGACGATGACCCCATAGTCCTTGGCGGCCCGTTCGACCGAGACGTATCCGTCGGCAACGTCCTCGCGGACCAGGATCGGATCGCGTTCGAGCGGATCGCCCAGGCCGCCGCCGCCGGCCGATGGGCGGCTGACGACATCGCCGGCCTGCAGCGGCTCGTTGGAGAACATCGAGCCCAGATAGCGCTCGTTCGCGAGATCCTCATTCACCCAGACGCCGTGCGGGATGGAAGGCAGCCCGCCCCACAGGCCCCAGGTGATGGAGCGTTCGCGGTCGCAACAGTAGGACACCACGGTACGGTCGACCTTGGTGAGGATGACGCCCTTGTCGACACCCATGCCGCCGCGCGATTCGCCCGGTCCGCCGGAATCCACGCGCAGTTCGTGGCACGTGGTCAGTACTGGCGCCAGACGTTCTTGGCCCTCGAAGGGCTGCGTGCCGAGCTGCACGCCGACGACGGGGCCGGTCGCGGCCCAGCCGTCGCGTCCGTTGCGAGCGCCCCAGCCCCCCACCATCCAGTCGTACCACATGAAGTACTTGTGGCCGGTGCCCTCATCGCGCTTGTCGCGGCCGCCGATGAGGAGGTAGTCGAGGTTGAAGGTGCAGGCCATGGCGCGCGCCGGCAACACTTCGGCCCAGAGCTCGAAGATCGAGTTCATGATCTTCTCGAAGGGACCCGAGCAGAAGCCGGCCACCGGTGTCGGCCATGCTGCGTTGACCACCGAGCCCTCAGGCCCGAGGTCTACGGTGACCACCCGGTAGAAGCCGGAATTGAGCGGGATCTCGGGAAACTGCATCTTGGTTCCGGCCACGATCGCGGCGAAGGAGCCGCCGAAGCAGGCGTTGAGGAAGCAGCGAATGCTCGTCGGGTGCGACTTCGACAGGTCGTAGTGGACGGTGTCGCCCTTGATCGTCATCCGCACGCGGATGGGAATGAGGCCTTCGCCGACGCCCGGATCCAGATCGATGTAGTCCTCGGTCTCCCATACGCCGTCCGGCAAAGCCGCGACGCGCTGGCGCGTCAGCGTCTCGACATAGTCCTGCACCGCCGAGAACGACTGCTTGATCACGTCGAGTCCGTATTTCTCGATCAGCCTGCAGACCTCGGATTCGGCGACCTTCGTGGCCTCCGCCTGCGCCTCCATGTCGCCAATGATGTCGGCCGGTGATCGCGTATTCGACGCAATCAGGTTGCAGACGTCCTTGAGCTGTTGACCCTTGCTCCACACCCTGACCGGCGTGATGCGCAGACCCTCGGCCATGTGGTCGATGGCGTTGACGTTGAACGATCCCGGCGTCGCACCGCCGACGTCGGCCCAATGGCCGTTCGCCTGGGCGAAGCCGAGCAGTTCGCCCTTGTAGAACATCGGACGCACGATGCGGGTGTCATTGAAATGCGTGCCGCCCTGGTAGACGTCGTTCACGACGAAAACGTCGCCGGGGTGGATATCGCCCTTGAAGGCGTTGATCACCGCCTTGGCCGTGTAGTGCAGCGTCCCGACATGGGCGGCGATATCGCCGGAACCCTGCATGATGGTGTCGCCGTTCACGTCGCACAGGGCCGACGAGAAGTCGCGCGACCAGATGACGAAGGAATAGCAGGTGCGGAAGATCTGCTCCGCCATCTGGTCGACGATGTTGACATAGGCGTTCTTGAGAACCTCGAACGTTACGGGGTCGAGACGGGTGTCCGTGCTTGCCATGATTAGTCTCCTCGATATTGCTTCGCGCGGCGCTCAGACGGCAGCGGGGATGCGCATGACGATGGTGAGCGAACGATCGACTTCCGCGACGACGTCGGGCGGCACGATCACGGTGGAGTCGAGCTGGTCGATGACGGCGGGACCGGCAACCTTCATCCCGGCCTTCAGTTCGGAGCGGTCATAAACGGGCGTGTCGATGGCCTCCGGGAGTTCGTCGAAGCGGACCTTCCTGCTTCCCGCGGGCACCGCTGGCGCATCGATCGGCTCGAATTCGGCGAACTTGGCCTTCGGCGTCACGCCGGTAGCGACAACGGACACACGGTAGACCTCGACGGGGGCGCCGGGACGGGAATAGTTGTGCTCGCGGCCGTGCTCCTCGTGAAAGTGCGCGATGACCTCGTCGAGGCTGACCACGGGCGTTCCGACCGAGATCGAAAGCGCACGCCACTGGCCGTGGTAGCGCATGTCGATCTTGCGCTGAAACACCATGTCGGCGTCCTCGACGCCCTCGGACTTCAACCGATCGCGGCCTTCCATCTCCAGCTTGCGGAATGTCTGCTCCAAATCGTCGAAGTCGATCCCGTCCGCCTTGGCGAGATACATCTGCGAAATGTCGTGCTGGATATCGACGAGGAGGCAGCCCAGCGCCGACGTCACGCCGGGGTTCGGCGGCACCAGCACGACCGGTATCGACAGATCCTTGGCCAGCGCCGCGCCATGCAGCGGGCCCGCGCCGCCGAATGCCACCAGCGCGAAGTCGCGCGGGTCGTAGCCGCGGCGAATGGACAAGAGACGCACCGCATCGGCCATGTTGGCGTTGGCCACCTTGATGACGGCGAGCGCCGCCTCCTCCACTGACATCTTCAGCGGCTCGGCCACACCCCTACGGATCGCCTCGACGGCGAGCTTCCGGTCGAGCGAGACCTTGCCGCCGGCGAGCTGGTCGGACAGGCGACCAAGCACCACGTTGGCATCGCAGTTGGTCGGGTTCTCGCCACCGCGGCCGTAGCAGGCGGGTCCGGGCGTAGAGCCGGCCGACTGCGGGCCGTTGCGCAGCGAATTGGCCGCGTCCAGCCAGGCGAGCGAGCCGCCGCCGGCGCCGATCGTCAGCACCTCGATCGACGGGAAGCAGATGGGATAGCCGTACTCGACGTACCATTCCTTGGTGACGTTGATCTCGCCGTCGTCGCAGAGCGAGACGTCGGTGGACGTACCGCCCATGTCGAGGCCGAT
>JAEUMA010000598.1 GCA_016793565.1 Rhizobiaceae bacterium | reverse complement strand
CGCGACGTCGCGCGCCTCGTGGGCGCCCGCGCCGAGCACGTCGTATTCACCTCCGGCGCTACGGAGGCCGCCAACCACCTTCTGACGCCGAACTGGACGATGGGACGCGCGCCGCTGCGTTTGAGCCGTCTCCATGTCGCGCAGAGCGACCATCCATGCCTGCGCAACGGCGGCCGTTTTGCGCCGGCAGATATCGAGCGCCTGCCGGTGGACCGCGACGGCCTGGTCGACGTCGAGATCGTCGCCGCTGCGCTCGCCCGACGCGATGCCGCCGACGGACCGGCACTGGTCGCGCTCCATGCGGCCAACAACGAGACCGGCGTGGTCCAGCCTTTTGCCGAGATCGGGGCGGTGGTGAAGGCTGCCGGCGGCATTTTCGTCATCGACGCCGTGCAGGCCGTGGGGCGCATTCCATTCGACATCGCGGCCTCCGGCGCCGATTTCGTGATGCTGTCGGGCCACAAGATCGGCGGCCCGCAGGGCGTAGGCGCGATCGTCGGCGCGTCGGATCTGATGATGCCGTCCGCGCTCTTGACCGGAGGCGGTCAGGAAAAGGGCCACCGTGGTGGCAGCGAAAACGTGGCCGCCATCGCCGGCTTCGGCGCCGCGGCTAAGAAGGCTGCCGCCGCGCTCGCCGAGGTCGATGCCATAAGTGCGCTGCGTGATCGCACCGAGGCGCTTGTTCGGGCGGCCGGCGGCGAGATCGTCGCGGCTTCGGCCCCGCGCCTGCCCAACACCGTCTGTTTTGCATTGCCGGGTCTGAAGGCCGAAACGGCGCAGATCGCGTTCGATCTCGAAGGCATAGCCCTTTCCGCCGGCTCGGCCTGTTCTTCCGGCAAGGTGAGCACGAGCCACGTGCTGGCCGCCATGGGCAGGGGAGAACTGGGCTCTGCCCTGCGCCTGTCGATCGGCGCAGGCACTATGCCCGACGACATCGCGCTGTTTGCCGCGGCGCTGGAGCGCGTGACGGCCCGTCGGCGCGAGGCCGTGCGCGCCGCGTGAGGTATGATCCTGGCGCATGGGCGCCGTGAACGATAGCTGCGTTATGCCGGGTGAAAACCTGGCGCAGAAGTACTATATCCGGCCCACGCCGCGGCGCGGTGCCATAGTTTGAAAACTGCCGGGCCTTGAACCCGGCCAGGATGGAGAACGCCGATGCCTGCCGTGCAGGAGACCATCGAGCAGGTCCGCAAAATCGATGTGGACCAGTACAAGTACGGCTTCGAGACCCTGATCGCGACGGACAAGGCCCCCAAAGGCCTGGACGAAGACATCATCCGTCTTATCTCGGCCAAGAAGAACGAACCGGACTGGATGCTCGAATGGCGCCTTGAGGCTTTTCGCCGCTGGCTGACGCTGGAAGAGCCGACCTGGGCGCGCGTCCACTATCCGAAGATCGATTTCCAGGACATACACTACTACGCCGCGCCGAAGTCGACGCCGGGGCCGACCTCGCTGGACGAGGTGGATCCCGAACTGCTGAAGACCTACGCCAAGCTCGGCATCCCGCTGCGCGAGCAGGAGATTCTGGCCGGTGTCCAGAAGCCGGTGGCCGACCTGGTCGAGGGCGCCAACGACAATGGCGCCGCCGCAGCGCCGCGGCGCGTGGCGGTGGACGCCGTGTTCGATTCTGTTTCGGTCGTCACCACCTTCAAGGCCGAGCTTGCGAAAGCGGGCGTCATCTTCTGCTCGATCTCGGAGGCCATCCGCGAGCATCCGGACCTGGTCAGGAAATATCTCGGCACCGTCGTGCCGACCACCGACAACTATTATGCGACGCTGAATTCCGCCGTCTTCACCGACGGCTCCTTCGTGTTCGTGCCCAAGGGCGTGCGCTGCCCGATGGAGCTGTCGACCTATTTCCGCATCAACGAGAAGAACACCGGCCAGTTCGAGCGCACGCTGATCATCGCGGAAGAAGGCGCCTACGTGTCCTACCTCGAAGGCTGCACGGCGCCGCAGCGCGACGAGAACCAGCTGCATGCCGCCGTGGTCGAGCTGATCGCGCTGGACGACGCCGAGATCAAGTACTCGACCGTCCAGAACTGGTATCCGGGCGATGCCAACGGCAAGGGCGGCATCTACAATTTCGTCACCAAGCGCGGCGACTGCCGGGGCGATCGTTCGAAAATCTCGTGGACGCAGGTCGAGACCGGCTCGGCGATCACCTGGAAGTACCCGTCCTGCATCCTGCGCGGCGACGATTCGCGTGGCGAGTTCTATTCGATCGCCGTCTCCAACGGGCATCAGCAGGTCGACAGCGGCACCAAGATGATCCACCTCGGCAAGAACACGTCGAGCCGCATCATCTCCAAGGGCATCGCTGCCGGCGTCTCGCAGAACACCTATCGCGGCCAGGTCTCCGCCCATCGCAAGGCATCCAACGCCCGCAACTTCACGCAGTGCGATTCGTTGCTGATCGGCGATCGCTGCGGCGCGCACACGGTGCCCTATATCGAGGCGAAGAACGCGACGGCGCAGTTCGAGCACGAGGCGACGACCTCGAAAATCTCCGAAGACCAGCTCTTCTACGTGATGCAGCGCGGCATCCCCCAGGAAGAAGCGATCGCGCTGATCGTCAATGGCTTCGTCAAGGAAGTGATTCAGGAACTGCCGATGGAATTCGCCGTCGAGGCCCAGAAACTCATCGGCATATCGCTCGAGGGGAGCGTCGGCTAGCGTCCCGCCGGACACTCACCCCGCTCCCGCCGAACCGTTTCGGAAGAAGAAAAAATGCTTGAGATCAAGAACCTTCACGCCCGCATCGCCTCCACTGGCACGCCGATCATCAACGGCCTGAACCTCACCGTGAAGGACGGCGAGGTGGCGGCCATCATGGGACCGAACGGCTCCGGCAAATCG